>CAZMDT010000035.1:0-4106 GCA_964564965.1 uncultured Planctomycetaceae bacterium
CCCTCCGACACGAACACCACTTCAGACCCGGCACGCGCCGACGCGTGCTCCGGGTTGCCGAGAAGCTCGCGTATCGACCCAGCAATCACGCGAGGGCCATGCGCTCCGGCCGCGCGCGCACTGTCGCACTGCTCCAGGGCGCCACCAGCTTCCAGGGGAACCTGCCCCAGGAGTTGCTCAACGCGATCCACCAGGCGTTGGGGAACCACGGCCTGCACCTGATGGTGGACAAGCTGCCGTCGCTTGATTCGCTGTCGAACGGCGCGGTGCCCAAGGTTCTGGCGGAGTGGATGGCGGACGGCATCCTGGTGAACCACTCGAACGAGAGGCGCCCGGAGGTGCAGAAGCTCCTGGGCCGGACGGGCTGCCCGGTGGTCTGGATCAACTGGGACCTCGCGTATGACTGCGTCCGGCCTGACGACGAGGCCGCCGCCCGCGAACTGACCGCGAGGCTGATCGCCCTCGGGCATCGCCGCATCGCCTACGCCGAGTGCGGCGGAACGCGGTTTGAGCGGGTGCCGTCTCACCATTTCGCGGCGGCCCGTTTTTGCGGCTACAAGAAGGCCATGGCCTCCGCCGGGCTCACCCCGGAGCCCCTGAATCGCGGCAAGGGCATCGCCCCGCAGGCGCGCGTCGCCTTCTTCGGCGCCTGGATGGCGGAGGGCGGTCTGCCGACGGCCGTCGTCACCGTGTCCACGGATACGGCGGTGCCGTTGATGTTCGCGGCGGCGGCCGCCGGGCTGCGCATCGGCAGCGATCTTTCCGTGGGCAGCATCGACAGCCGGGCCTATTCGCTGGGACCGGCGCCGCTGGCCTTCATGCGCGTGCCGCTTGCGGCGATGGGGCGTGCGGCGGTGGAAATGCTCCTGGAGAAGCTCCGTCGGCCCAGGCACCGGTTGCCGGCCCGGGTGCTGCCGTTCGAGTGGGTGCCGGGCGGCACGGTCGGCCCGCCCGCCGACGGCTCCGCAAGGAACGGGAGAGACCTCGGAGCCCGGCAAGACGCCCGGCGACATCGCCAGCGCACAGAACGAAAGGACAGCAGAGCATGACGCATCAGCTGGCAATGCTTGGGATACTGGCGGCTCTGGCCGGACTGGCCGCGGCGAGCGCGGCTTCGGCCGAGGCGCCTCCCACGGCCGTCGACATTCCCGACAGCGAGTACGTGCAGGCCACAAACGACGGCGACCTCCAGCTCCGCGGCCAGCGGGTGCGCTACTGGGGGCTGGTGTGCGCGATCGCGGGCTCCCCCGGCGTGAAGAAGGACGACCCGCCCGAGGTCCGCCAGCAGAAGGTCGCCCGGAACCGCCGGAAGATCGACGTGTTCGTGAAGCGGCTCGGCGACATGGGCTTCAACCTCGTCCGCACCTGGGAAGGGCGCTACGCCGACCAGCGCGACGAGTTACCTTTGCTCTACGACCACGACTACGCGGTCGGCGACGGCTCCAGCGCCGACGCCATCGCTTACGCCTGGCACAGGCTCGACCAGGCCGGCATCAAGCTCTGGATGAGCTCCACCAACGGCCTCGGGCACATCACGCCCGATGACGTGAACGTCATCGACGACCCCGCCAGCGCCGCCGGCTGGACGGAAGCCGTCGCTGAGCTCGCCGGCGATGACGCCGCCCAGCGCGCCGACCTCGGCCGGCTGAACAAGCGCTACCTCGTCCCGACGTTCGATGAGCGTGTGGAGGCGCTGATGATCAGGCGGCTGCGCCTGCTGGCAGAGTTCCCCAACAAGTACAAGGGCGGCCTGCGACTGGGGGACGATCCGCAGGTTGTGGTCTGGGAGCTGACGAACGAACACTTCCCGTACCGGCACTTCTTCTACGGGCACTGGAAGGACCTGCCGCCGTACTTCCGGAAGAAGCTGCTGGCGAAGTGGGTGGGCTTCCTGAAGGGCAAGTACGGGGACGACGACGGGCTTCGGAAGGCGTGGAGCTTCCTGCTGCCGGGCGAGTCGCTGAAGAAAGGCTCGGTGATGCTGCTGCCGCTGGCGAGGCCGATGAAGGGCGACCCGGTGCTGAGTGACACGAATCCCGCGATCATCGAATCGCTGAAGGCGCGGGAGGAGGGCTACGGGCGAGACGACTTCACCCGGCGGCGCGGCGAGGACGTGGTCGCGTTCGCCAACGAGCTGATCATCACCCACAAGCAGCGGCTGGAGAAGGCCCTCGAGACGATGGGCAAGGGCTGCCGGCTGAGCCCGACGGTGTACGACTCGGGCAACTCCTTCCGGATCCAGTCGGCCTACATGCACCAGTTCGCCGACGCCGTGTCCACGTGCTCGTACACGAAGGGCATGGGGCACGACCCGCACGCCAAGCGGTTCCCCTTCTTCAGCCAGCTCGACGACTCACCGCGGACGAGCTGGGGCGTGCCCTGGTTCGAGCAGTCCACCAACCTGAACCAGCCGCACTTCGTCTACGAGACCAACATCGACAACCGCACGAAGTACCGCGCCGAGTACCCGCTGCGCGTGGCCGCGCTGGCGTGCATCCAGGACTGGGACATCGTCTGCTGGCATACCTACCCGGGGCGCGACCAGTCGCTTCTGAACAGCGAGCAGCCCTTCGACCGCCACGTCCACGCCGGCTTCGATTACTTCACCATCCGCGGCGACGAGGTCTACGTCGCCGCCCTGCGGGCGGGCGGCGAAATCTTCACGAACCGGCTCGTCCCGCCGGCGCCGGACCCCGTCGTGTTCACCTTCGGCCGCCGCAGCCTGCTCGACCCGGTCAGCATGGACTACGGGAAGAGCTTCGGCGAGTTCCGGGACCACTTCATCGGCACCACGTATCGCTACGGCTCGCGCGTGGTCGTCGATCCGAGGCGGGAAGACGACACCGTGGGCGACCGGCACACGGTCCGGCCGAACGTCTTCCAGTCGAACCCGGTCAAGCCGAACGACCAGATCACGTACGACTGGCACCGAGGCTTTCTGATGATGGACTCGCCGGCGGTGGCGAGCTACACGGGGTTCTTCGGCGAGTACGGCTCGGACACGGTCGGCTTCAAGCACAACGACGTGACGTTCTCGGACATCACGTTCGCCAACCCGACGGGCATCGCCTACCCGGTGACGCCGGAGGAGGGCTACTGCACGATCACGCTGGCCTCGACGGACGGCAAGCCGCTGACTGAGGCGAAGCGGGCGGTCCTCGTGCCGACCAGCACGAGCTTCAACACCGGCTACAAGCTCGACGTGACGCGCAGCAACCAGGGGCGCCAGACCGCGGGACCCAAGGACGTGCCGCCGATGGAGCACTGGGGGGCCTGGCTCGAAAGCGGCGGCAAGGAGCCGGTGCTCGTGGTTCGCGTGGGCCTCACCGTCCACAGCCAGGCCATCGACGGCATGACCTACACCTTCCGCGACTGGTACATGAAGGACATCGGCCACGGGACGGTTCGCGGCGGGAAGCTGCACGTCCCCGCCGACAAGGAAGTCTGGATCGTCGAGATGGAGAGGAAGTAAGCAGTGCCCGCCGTGGTGCACGCCGGCTCTTGCCCGGCCCCGTGGCGGCGCAAACCGAAGAAAAGGAACCGACCATGAGGATCTGCATCGCGTTGCTGGCTGTTGTGGCCACTGTCTCGGGCGCCCCGGCTGAGAACATCGTCTTTCCGAAGGACGCGGGCCTCGTGGACGTCACCCAACCGCCGTACGGCCTCAAGGGCGACGGCAAGACCGACAACACCGCGGCCCTGCGCAAGATGTTCCTGGAGCAGCGCAACTTCAATCGAACGTTGTATTTCCCCAACGGCACGTACCTGCTGAGCGACCGGGTGAACGTCAGCGGCGACGAGCCCAGCCAGCCGCACAGCCCCCACCGCTTCCTGGACATTCAGGGCCAGAGCCAGGCCGGCGTGGTCCTGAAGCTCAAGGACAACGCACCGGGCTTCGACAACCCCGCCAAGCCCAAGACCTTCCTCTCGCTGTACGAGGGCAAGAGCACCGGCGACGTCATGCACAGCTACGTCCGCAACATCACCGTCGAGATCGGCGCGGGCAATCCCGGCGCGGCGGCGTTCCGCTTCATGACCAACAACTCCGGCGCGATGTACGACGTCACCATTCGCAGCGCCGACCCCCGGAAGGCGGGCGCCATCGG
>CAZMDT010000035.1:4206-10702 GCA_964564965.1 uncultured Planctomycetaceae bacterium
GAGACGCCGGAGATTCCCTGGGAGACCGACCTGGCCAAGTGGGTCAAGGTCGAGCCCGGCGACGACCAGGTGCAGAAGGCAGTTGACGAAGCGGCAGGGAAGGGGGCCACCACCATCTACTTCCCCAAGATTCTCGAGGGCAAGGGCGAGGGGAGGTATCGCATCACGAAGCCCGTCCGCGTGCACGGCAGCGTGAATCGCATCATCGGACTTGAGAACCTGGTGGACGTCGCCGATCCGGACGGCGCGTTCAAATCCGGGGCCGCCGTGTTCACGTTTGAGGACTTGACCGGTGACGCCGTGGTCGTCGAGCGATTCTTCTCGCTGGGCGGGTGGAACTGCCCTTCTCATGTGTTGCTCTTTGAGAACAAGACAGACCGCCTCGTCATCCTCATGAACATGGGCAAGCGCGGTCTGCTCAAGAAGCCGCAGCCCGGCCAGACGTGGTTCCTCGAGGATGTTGTCAGCCATCTCCGTGTCGGCCGTGGCGAAAGCGTCTGGGCGCGCCAGCTCAACCCCGAGTCGCCCCAGCGCAACATGGTCGAGGTCGATGGCGGACAGTTGTGGGTCCTGGGGATGAAGACCGAAGGCCGGGCGACCCACATCGTCGCCAAGGGCGGCGCGAAGGTGGAGCTGCTCGGGGGCGTCAGCTACCAGTCGTGGAAGAACCAACCGCTCGATCCGCCCATGTTCATCATCAAGGACGGCTCAGAGGCCTCCTTCACGTTCGGCTTCTACCACTGGAACCTGCCGTTCACGACCATCGTGGAAGAAACGGTCGGCGGAGAAACCAAACGGCTGCTCCGAAAGGACCTCGCCAACTACCACCTGCCGGTGTACAGGGCGGGCTCGGGTCGCGTGTCGAAGGACTGACGAAGAACGGAAAGGGACCCCTATGGACGCCCGGATAGAGGATGACCGCGCGGCGCATCGCCCGCGCGTTCGTGCGCGGCTTGAGGGCGCGTTGCTTGCCTTGGCAGTTCTCGCGCATCCGGCTCTTGCGCCGGCCGTGGAGTACGTGTTCCCCAAAGACGCCAACATCATCGACGTGAAGCGCGACTTCGGCGCGAAAGGCGACGGCAAGACCGACGACACTGCGGCGCTGCAACAGGCGATCGTGACCGCGCTGAAGGGCAACTACCGCAACCCGAAGATGATCTACCTTCCCGCCGGCACGTACCTGGTGAGCAAGTCGCTGCGGGCGCGGATCACCGACGCCCCCGACGGCCAGGGCGGCTGGAGCGACGGCTGGCGGTGCGGGCTGTTCATGGTCGGCGAGAGCCGCGATCGCACGGTGATCCGGCTGAAGGACGGCGCGCCCGGCTTTGGCGAGGCGGCCAAGCCGCAGGCGATGATCATCACCGGCTCCACCGGCCACGGCCAGGGGCACGACAGCCGCATCGGCGGCTGGGGCAACGAGGCGTTCCAGAACACGCTGAACAACTTCACCGTTGATACCGGCGGGGGCAATGCCGGGGCGATCGGCGTGGACTTCCTGGCCAGCAATCGGGGCAGCATGAATAACATCACCGTCCGTGACGGGGGCGGCAGCTTCTGCGGGGTGGACATGTCGCGCGCCTGGCCCGGGCCGGGGCTGCTGTCCCACGTCGCCGTTGAGGGCTTCGAGGTCGGCATCCGACAGCACGGCATGGACTGCTCGATGACCTTCGAGCACATCACGCTCACCCATCAGCGGAAGGCCGGCATCGAAGGCACCGGCAGCCCGACGATGAGCATGCGCAAGGTCGTCAGCCGGAACGCCGTGCCCGTCTTCCGGTCTACCAAGAGCGGCAGCGGCATGATCATGTTCCTCGACAGCGAGTTCACCTTTTCGGGCGAGGGCGATCCGCCGCCCGCCGTCGAGAACTCCGACAACCTGCTGCTGAAGCACGTGGACTTCCGCGGCTACACGACGGCCGTCGCCAACACGGGCAGGAATCTGCGCAGGAACCTGCCGGTGCCGGAGGGCGGACACGTGGCCCAGTACCTGTCGCGCGATCCGATCCGGCTGTTTCCGGGCCCGGAGAAGCTGCCGGACCTGCCGATCAAGGAGACCCCGCAGTGGCACTCGACGGACCTGAAGGACTGGGCGAACGTGATGGACTACGGCGCGCGCACGAAAGGCACGGCACGGGAGTTCACCTCGCAGGTGGCCTTCGAGCGCGTGGACCCGAAGATCGACTTCGGCTGGGGCGGCGGCGGGCCGGGTCAAGGCTGCGGCAACGACAACTTCACCATCCGCTGGACCGGCGAGATCAAGCCGCCGGCCGACGGCGAGTACACGTTTTACGTCAACATGAACGACCAGGCGCGCCTGTGGGTCAACGGCAAGCTGATCGTCGACAAGTGGGACAAGTACTACGCGGCGGAGTTCCGGGGGGCCATCGCGCTCAAGGCCGGCCAGCGCGTGCCCATCAAGCTGGAGTATTGGGAAAGCGGGCACCAGGCGTGGGTCAAGCTCTCCTGGTCCGGCCCGGGACTTGGGAAGCAGATTATCCCGGCCGAGAGCCTCTACCCCACCACCAAGGCTGAGAAGCCGGGCGGGCTCACCGGGCAGTACTACGGCAACGCCAACCCGAGCTGCCTCGCCGCGATCCAGAAGGCGATCGATGCGGGCAAGTCGGTGGTCTACTTCCCCAACGGCAGCTACAACGTCGACGGCACGATCATTCTGCGCGGCAGAACCCGCAAGCTGCTCGGCATGGAGGCGACCTTGCAGAAGGCCGTCATCCGCTACGACGGCGGCGCGCACGATACGGTCTTCGTCCAGCACCTCAACGGCGTCTCCGTCGTCCACAACTGCGACAGGACGCTCGTCGTGCAGCGCTGCAACGTGGGAGGCTATGAGAACACCGCCAAGGGCACGGGCGATGTCTTCCTCGAGGACAACATGGGCGCCCGGCCGTACGTCAACTTCCCGCAGAGCCTGTGGGCGCGGCAGCTCAACGTCGAGTACGGCCGCAAGCCGATGCTCATCAACAGCGGCGGCAAGGTTTGGGTGCTCGGCATGAAGACCGAGGGGATGTTCTCGAACGTCGTCAACAAGGGCGGCGTGTGCGAGGTGTACGCCCTGTACTCGATGACGAACCCGCAGCCGGATCGGACCATGCCCATGATCGTCAACGACAACGGCTACCTGGCCGTATCGTTCGCGGACGGCGGGCAGAAGAGCTTCTACACGAAGATTCAGGAGACCCGCGACGGCCAGACCAGGAAGGACGAAACCTGGCGCCGCGAGACCATGATGTACATCGGCGGGCCCGCCCCGGGCGCCTCCGCGCCGGCGACAGGGCCCGCAAAGGCGGGTGAGGACTGACGGTTGCACTGGACCCGCCCGGCCTCTGCCGCGAGAAACCAACCGGGAGATAGCAGATGAGCGCCAAGAAGGTGTGCATTGGACTGGGTCTGGTGCTGATGCTAGTCTGTGTGGGGCCGCGTCTCGGCGCGGCCGAGGCGGGCCCGGAAGAGACGGCCGGCGAACAGAAGGAACCCCAAGCGCCCGAAAAGGGCGCCGAAGCCGGCGTCCGGATCGACACTTCGGCTTACCGCATCGGCATCAGCTCGGACGGCAACCTCCACGACGCCGACGACATCGGGGCCTCGGCGATGGCCCTGGCGATGATCGGCGAGGCGGGCCTCCAGGCAAAGCTGGTGCACCATGACTACAATTGCCACCTCGGCAAGTCGAGCGAGAATCGCGAGAAGGAGATGGCCGCCAGCGTTCTCGGGGCGGCCGATCGCTGGGGCATCGCCACCACAGCCCTGTTCGATGACCAAAAGGACCTCGCCGGCGCGGCGGCAAACATCGCCAGGCAGATCAACGCCTCCAGCGAGAAGGACCGGCTTTATCTCTGCGCGGGCGGCCCGATGGAGGTCGTCTGGCGAGGCATCAACGCTTCCGACAACCACAAGCGGAAGTTCTGCACGGTGATCTCGCACTCCGCGTGGAACGACAAGCACGCCGACACGCCCCAGATGAAGCACACGTGGAATGACATCAGAAAGAGCGGCGTGGAGACCGTGAAGATCACGGACCAGAACCGCCGGCTGAACAGCGACTACGCCGACTGGGCGTGGCTGAAAGAATCCGACGACGCGCAATGGAAGTGGCTGCACAGCCGCTGCGAGTCCAAGAAGACCTTCGACGTCTCGGACGCCGGCATGGTCTGGTTTGTCATCACGGGACGGGGCGACCAGGCGGGCGACCCCGCGAAGGTGCGGGTGCTGTTCACGAAGGGCCCCGGTGCAAGCGTCGCGCCGCCGGCGACCGACCAGCCGACCGCGAGCGACCAGGACGCCAAGACGCCCCGGCAGAAGAAGCCGAAGGACGACATGCCGTCCGAGCAGCCTGCGGGCGTCTCGGACCCCGCCGCGCCCAGGACCGGCACAATCGTGCTGAAGGCCGCCAGCCATGACGGCAAGGACAAGTGCTGGACGAAGCGAAGCCGGGGCAACAGCGAGATGGGCATCGTCGGCAGCCACAAGGTGGAGTCCGGCAACATCTGGTTCGACAGCTTCCCGGGTGAGACGGGCAAATACCGCGTGGGCTTCCGCGTCGTCACGGAAAACGACGGGCACCCGCTGTATCGCATCTCCGCCGGGGGCACGGAGATCGCCAAAGGGTCGCTTCCCCTGCCCGAGGGCAACACGCTCGGCAAGGGCAAAGCCTACGCCGACCGCGTCCTCGATCTGGGCGTTCACGAGATCAAGAAGGGCGACAAGATCAACGTCTGGGCGCAGTCCGTGTACCCGATGAGCAAGAGCCACGGCGCGTACTGCCGCTGGAGCGATCTGCAGTTCACGCCCGTCGAGTGACTCTCCTGGCCAAGGGCTCGGCAACAGGCGGGCGATGCGGGTGAAGCGGGCCCGGCGCTGAGCCTAGTGGCGGGCGTTGCACGCCGCTGGAGAGCAGCTTCACGGGGCGGCATGGTCGTGTCGGCTATGCCAGCCGCACTGGACGCCCTTCCAGCAGACGACCACCACGGATCTGGATGAAAGGCACACGACCATGGCGCGACGAAAGGTCCCGCCCTACCGAAACCGCGACCTCGCCATCGACGATCGCGTGGCCGACCTGATGTCCCGTATGACGCTTCGCGAGAAGATGGGACTCATCAGCAAGAAGAGGCAGTCGCAGCTTGGCATCCGGTTCCGCATGCTCGGCTGGAGCGAGACGGTGCACGGGCTGGGGCGACATGGCATGGCGACGGTCTTTCCGCAGGCGATCGGTCTTGCGGCGACGTTCGACGTGAACCTGATGAAGCGGATCGGCGCGACGATCTCCGATGAGGTCCGGGCCAAGTTCCACATGGGAGACAAGCCTGGCCGACGACGCGAGGCCGGCCTGCTGTGCGGCGCGCCCGTGGTGAACATCCTGCGCGATCCCCGCTGGGGGCGGGCGCAGGAGACGTACGGCGAGGACCCGGTATTGTCGGGGAGGATGGGACAGGCGTACACACGGGGAATGCTCGGCAACCACCCGTCCGTGGCCAAGGTGTCGGTCTGCGCTAAGCACTTCGCCGTGCACAGCGGCCCCGAAGACATCCGCCACAGGTTCAACGCCCGCGTGGGAATGAAAGACCTCCACGAAACCTACCTGCCCGCATTCAAGATGGTCATCGATGCCGGTGCCGACTGTGTGATGGGCTCCTACAACATGGTCAACGGCCTACATGCGTGCGCCAACCCTTACCTCCTGAAGGACATCCTGAGACGCCAGTGGGGCCTTCGCGGGCACGTGATCCCCGACCACGGTGCCGTTCACGACATGTGGCGCAGCCACAGGATCGCCAAGGACCACCCGCAGGCCGTGGGCATGGCTTTGCACGCCGGGCTGGACCGGCCGGGCGCCCCGGAGGACGTCGCCGAGGCCTACCGCAGGGGCCTCGTGACCGAACAAGACATCGAGACCGCGTGCCGCAACCGGCTCCGGTCTCAGTTCACGGTGGGGCTGTTCGATCCGCCCGCCTCGAATCCGTGGCGAAGGATTCCCCTGTCCGTCGTCGGGTGCGACAAGCATGTGCGTCTTGCGCGCAAAGCGGCCGTGAAATCCGTGGTGCTTCTCAAGAACCGCAACGGCCTGCTGCCGCTGGATCCGCAAACACACTCCGTCCTCGTCACGGGCCCGTCCGCGGCGAGTCTGGAGGTTCTGTTGGGCAACTATAGCGGCGCCGCCGCGCGACTGGTTTCGATTGCCGAAGGCATCATCGAGCGCGCGGGGCGCGCCCGGCGGGTGACCTACGAGCTTGGCTGCCCCGCGGACCGCCCGCGGGCAAACCACCGGGAGGTCGTCACCCCGATGGCGCGGAGGCACGATGTCACCATCGCGGTGATGGGAATCAACCCGACCATGGAGGGCGAGGAGTTCTCTCCGATCCTGTCGGACCATCTGGGCGACCGAAGAGGAATCGAACTCCCGCCGTGGCAGGTCGAGTTCGTCAGGGACCTGCGCAAGCAGTCCGGCTCCCGCCCGCTGATACTCATCGTAACCGCCGGG
>CAZMDT010000035.1:10712-15178 GCA_964564965.1 uncultured Planctomycetaceae bacterium
GCCGGGTCCGCGGTAGCGATCCCGAGGCTCCACGACCTGGCCGTCGCCGTGCTGTACACGTGGTACCCCGGCCAGGAGGGCGGCAGAGCGGTCGCCGATGTGCTGTTTGGCCGCGCGAGCCCCTCCGGACGCCTGCCGGTCACCGTCCCCAAGGCCACGGAGGACCTGCCGCCTTTCCGCGACTACGCCATGGCCGGGCGCACCTATCGCTTCGCGAGCAAGCGCCCTCTCTACCCGTTCGGTTTCGGCCTGAGCTACACCGCCTTCGCCTACGGCAAGCTCAGGCTCAGTGCCCGCAAGCTGAACGCCGGCGAGCGGGTCAAGGTGTCAGCGACAGTGACGAATGCCGGAAAGCGCCCCGGCGAAGAGGTCGTCCAGCTCTATGTCAGCAGACTGAGAAGCCCGGTGCGGGCCCCGCGATTTGAGCTTAAGGCGTTCAAGCGCGTTTCACTCAGGCCGGGCCGCAGCGCGGGGGTGAGCTTCTCGGTCACGCCCGCCATGATGGAGCTGGTCGACAACGAGGGGAACCGACGACTGGCGCCCGGGCGGTTTCGCGTCTACGTCGGCGGCGCCTGCCCCGACCCGCGAAGCGTCCAGCTCGGCGCGCCCTGGCCCGTCTCAGGGGAGTTCGTGGTGCGCCTCCCTGCCGGGCACTCGAGGCGAGCCGGGGCCGCGGTCTGAGCCGGCCCCAATCCGGGAACTCAACCCCGCCAACTGTCCGCGCCGGCCGCCCGCGCGCTTGACTCGAAGGGCAGCGTCTTCGTAAACTCACTGTCTTACCCGGCGCGCAGGCAGCAGGCGTGCGCGGCGAAGGTGTGGGGCTCCACCGCCCGGCCGAGTGCGGTGGCCCGGCCGGTGACGGCGCCGAGAGGGCTGAACCCCTTGTTTGAGTTGCACTTATCCGCGGCATCCGGGCAGCGGCATTGTCCTGGGACTTGCGGATTGCCGATATATGGAACGGCCCCGCACGCCGGCGGCCGGGGCGTGGGCATGCTGCGGTTGCGTCCGCGCCGCGTCCCGCACGCCGGTCTGCCGGAACGCCCGCCCGTCCTGAGCCCCTGAAAGGCGCCAGATGCCGCGCAACAGACCGCTGCTCGATAATCCCGCCATCGCCTTCGTCGGCGACTACGTGCCGCGCCAATGCGGCATCGCCACGTTCACCTCCGACCTTTGCGAGGCCGTCGCGCAGCAGGCCGGCAGCAAGTTCGACGTCTTCACCGTCGCCATGAACGACGTGCCCGAGGGATATCCCTACCCCGACCGCGTCCGTTTCGAGGTCCGCCAGAACACGCTCGCCGATTACCGCCTCGCCGCCGACTTCCTCAACATCCAGCAGGTTTCCGCCGCGTGTCTCCAGCACGAGTTCGGCATCTACGGCGGCACCTCCGGCGCCCACATCCTCGCCCTGCTCCGCCGGCTTCGCCGCCCACTCGTCACCACGCTGCACACCGTGCTTCAGCAGCCGAACGACGCGCAGCGTCAGGTGATGGTGCAGTTGTCGCGGCTGTCAGACCGGCTGGTGGTGATGAGCGACCGGGCGGCCGACATGCTGAAGCAACTGTACAGGGTGCCGGCGGAGAAGGTCGTTCACGTGCCGCACGGCATTCCGGACATTCCGTTCGTCGACCCGAACTTCTACAAGGACCAGTTCGGCGTGGAGGGGCGGACGGTCCTGCTGACGTTCGGGCTGCTGTCGCCGGGGAAGGGCATCGAGTACGCCATCGAGGCCCTCCCGGGGATCGTCAGGCGACATCCGGACGTGGTCTACATCGTCCTTGGCGCCACGCACCCGCACGTGAAGCGTGAAAGCGGCGAGGAGTACCGCAACAGCCTGGCCCGCCGCGTCGATGAGCTCGGCCTCGCCGATCACGTCATGTTCGTCAACCGCTTCGTCGAGCTGCGGGAGCTCTGCGAGTTCCTGGGCGCCACCGACATTTACGTCACCCCTTACCTCAACGAGGCACAGGTCGTCTCCGGCACACTCGCCTACGCCCTCGGCGCCGGCAAGGCGACGGTCTCCACCCCCTACTGGTATGCCCAGGAGATGCTCGCCGACGGGCGCGGGCGACTCGTCCCCTTCCGCGACGCCGAGGCCCTCGCCGCCCAGGTCACCGACCTGCTCGACAACCCCACCGACCGCCACGCCATGCGCAAGCGGGCCTACAGCTTCTGCCGCAGGATGGTCTGGAAGCGCGTCGCCCAGGACTACCTCGGCCTGTTCGCCTCCGCCGGCGAGTCGTGGGTGCACCGTCGCCACACGGCGGTGGCCGGGCCCGCCGGCGAGGAGGAGAAGGCCAAGGAGGACGAGCTGCCCGAGGTGGATCTGCGTCACCTTCGGCTGCTGACGGACGGCGTGGGCATTCTGCAGCACTGCCTGTACGCCACACCCGACCGCCGGCACGGCTATTGCACCGACGACAACGCCCGGGCCCTGATCGTCACGGCGATGTACTGGGAGCAGACGCGCGACGAGAACGTCCTGCCGCTGATGCAGAGGTATCTGGCCTTTCTCGCGCACGCCATGGACGAGAAGACGGGGCGGTTCCGCAACTTCATGGGCTACGACCGCCGCTGGTCGGAGGTGATCGGCTCGGAGGATTCACACGCCCGCGCCCTGTGGGGCCTGGGCATGGGCGTCGCCCTCTGCCCCCACGAGTCGATGATCGCCCTGGCCACGCGGATGTTCAAGGGCGGGCTGGCCGCCAGTGAGAACTTCTCCTCGCCCCGGGCATGGGCGTTCACCGTCGTCGGCATTCACGCCTACCTGCGCCGTTTCACCGGCGACAGCGAGGCCCGCCGCTACCGCGTGCTGCTGACGGACCGGCTGGCGCGGCACTTCGTGGACCACATGACCGATGACTGGCCCTGGTGCGAGCCGGTGGTCACCTACGCCAACGCCAAGCTCCCCCACGCCCTGCTGATGAGCGGCAAGTGGCTTCAGCGGGACGAGCTGATCGACGTCGGCAAGCGGGCGCTCGCCTGGCTGCTCGACGTCCAGACCAACGAGGACGGGCACCTGTCCATCATCGGCACTGACGGCTGGTACCCGCGCGGCGGGGAGAGGGCGCGGTTCGACCAGCAGCCCGTCGAGGCCCACGCGCTGCTCGACGCCTGTATCGAGGCCTACCACGTCACCCGCGAGAAGCACTGGGCCCGCCAGGCCCGCCGCGCCTTCAACTGGTTCCTCGGCGACAACGACCTGCGGATTCCCATCCACGATTTCACCACCGGCGGCTGCCGCGACGGGCTCCACGGCGACCGCGTCAACGCGAATCAGGGCGCCGAAAGCACTCTCGCCTGGCTCATGAGCCTGCTGCTCATGCATGATTTGCAGATCGAACTGACCCTAGGGGAATTACCTGCCGATAAGGCAAAGGACCAGCGGCCCGCGCCGCGGGCGATCCGGCCCAGCGGGCCCGTCGTGGGAGCCAAGGTGCGCAGCCATGCCCAACCCAATCGTGATGATTAGCAGCTACCCCCCGCGGCTGTGCGGGATCGGAACCTTCTGCGAGGAAGCCCGGGAGTTCATCCGGAAGCACAATCCCGGCCGCGATGTCCTCGTCATCAGTCATACCGACGGCGCCGGCGACGGCGTCATCCCCATCATGGACCTCACCCACAGCGACTGGTGGCGTGTGGCGGCTGAGGAGGTCCGGAAGCTCGACCCGTACGCCGTGCACATCGAGCACGAGTACGGCTTGTACGAGTATCTTGACGAGCGTGGCGCCGGCGACGGCAACGAGGGGTTCCTCAACCTGCTCGAGGCCATCAGCGACTTTCCCACCGTCGTCGAGCCGCACACCGTCCACGGGCGGCTGACGGACTTCGAGGCCGACTTCATCTTCAAGATGTGCCGCCGTGCCAGCATCGTCCTGCTCAAGTGTCACTACCAGAAGTGGCGCCTGGACTGGAACTTCACCGGCCGGGGCTGGCCCACGCCCCGGAACGTCATGGTCGTCCCCCACGGCGCCCGCCCCGATCGGCGCTACTCGCTGGAGGAGGTCGTTCAACTCCGCGAGGAGCTCGGGCTCAACAAGGTGCCCTACCTGTCCGAACACCTGGTCGGGCTCATCGGCTGGATTCAGTCCAACAAGCGGTGGGACATCCTCACCAGCATGTGGGAGGACATCGCCGAGGAGATCTACCGCCGCACCGAGACCGAGTGGGACCTGCTCGCCGCCGGCACCATGCGCGACCCCAACCACAAGCAGGACTACGAGAAGTACAAGGGCGACGTCGAGCTGCTGGAGAGCAAGGGCCTGGCCCACTACTTCGAGTTCGTCCCCCGCGGCGACGTGTACTACAAGATGATGGCCGTGTGCGACTTCATCGTCCTGCCCTCCACCGACGAGACGCAGTCGGGCACGCTGGCCCGCATCATCGCGCTCAACAAGCCCTACATCACCACCGCCCCCATGGAGGGGCTCACCGCCCAGACGCTCGAAAGCGGCGGCGGGCTGCTGTTC
>CAZMDT010000036.1:0-15095 GCA_964564965.1 uncultured Planctomycetaceae bacterium
GGCGGGAGGCGCGTGGCCTCCGGTGTTCGGTCGTGACCGTTTCGAGACATCCGGAATTGAACAGGCTGCCTGCCAGGCGGCAGGTAGGGCGAAACCAGGCCCGGATGCCCACGGGGCCCAGACAGCATGGGGCCGCGGGTCGCTTAATCCGGGCAACAGCGGAGGTGTCTGCTTGGCTCTGCAATTGGTGAAGGAACTGATTGACGCCGGGATTCACTTCGGGCACCGGGTCAGCCGGTGGAACCCGAAGATGAGGCCGTACATCTTCGGCAAGCGCAACCTGATTCACGTCATCAACGTCAAGGAGACCCTGCGGGGCATTCTCCTGGCGAAAAAATTCATCGCGCGGCTCGTCAGCTCGGGCAGGGATGTCCTGTTCGTCGGCACGAAACGCCAGGCCCGCAAGGCGATCGAGTTCCATACCCAGCGCGTTGCCATGCACTGCGTGAGCGACCGCTGGCTCGGCGGGACCCTGACGAACTTCCGCGAGATCCGCAAGCGCGTCGGCCGCCTCGATGATCTGGAGCGCATGGAGGGCGAGGGCCTGCTCGACGCCTACTCCAAGAAGGAGGGGGCATCGCTGCGCCGCGAGATGCGCAAGATCCGCCGCAACCTTGGGGGCATCCGCAAGATGGAGCGCCTGCCGGGCGCGCTGGTCGTGATCGACCAGCGGCGGGAGATCATCGCGGTTCGCGAGGCGAACAAGCTTGACATCCCGGTCGTGTGCCTGCTGGACACGGACGGCGATCCGGACCTCGTGGACATCCCGATCCCCGGCAACGACGACGCCATGCGAGGGATCGACCTGGTGGTGGGACAGTTGGCGGACGCGGTGGCCGAAGGCGCCGCCGTTCGGGCGAAGGCAGAGGAGCAGCCGGAGCAGGCGCCGCCACGGCGGCGAAGCCGGCGGCCCACCATGGCCCGGGCAGAGGGGGCGCGGTCGCCGAAGCCGGAGGCGCCTCCCGCAACGGAAGCCGCCGAGGCCCCACCCCCTGCACCGGAAGCAGCCGAGGCCCCGCCCCCCGCCGCCGAGCCGACGCCGGCAACGCCCGAACCGCAAGAGGCACCGGCGGGCCCCACCGATCAGTCAACGCCCTCGTAGGCGAAGCGCCTCGCATCGCCAGCCGGCGGCGGCGAGGGAAGGCGAAGGAAACCGTCAGGAGCAATCATGGCCGAGATCACCGCAGCAATGGTGAAGGCCCTGCGAGAGGCCACCGGACAGGGCATGATGGACTGCAAGAACGCGCTCGAGGAGGCCAACGGCGACATGGAGGGTGCCACGGACATCCTCCGCAAGAAGGGCCTCGCCTCGGCCGACCGGAAGGCGGGCCGGGCCACCAGGGAGGGCCTCATCGCCATCAAGCTCAGCGACGACAGGGCCGCCGCCGCCATGGTGGAGGTCCAGTGCGAGACCGACTTCTGCGCGCGGAACGACGTGTTCCGCAAGATGGTCGATTCGGTGGCGTCGATGGCGATGAAGGCCGACGAGGGCGAGGTGCCGGCGACGGGCGAAATCACGGCCGCGGTCCAGGACGCCTTTGCCAAGATCGGCGAGAACATGGGCTACGCCCGCGGCGTGAAGGTGGCGGCACCGCGGATCGGGACGTACGTGCATCACAACAGCAAGGTCGGCGTGATCGTCGGCGTGGAGGGGACGCTGGATGAGGAGACGCTGGCCAACCTGTGCATGCACATCGCGTTCGCGGACCCGATCGGCATCACCACCGACGACGTGCCGGCCGATCTGGTGGCGCGCGAGAAGCGAATCGCCATGGAGCAGGCCGCCGAGTCCGGCAAGCCGCCCCAGATTGCCGAGAAGATCGTGGCGGGCAAGCTGCACAAGTTTCTGGCGGCCAATGCCCTTCTCGAACAGCCCTACGTTCGCGACGACAAGAAGAAGGTGAAGGACGTTCTCGACGGCGCCAAGGTGACGACGTTCGTTCGGTACGCCCTGGGCGCGTAGTTTGCGGCCGGCCTGGGCCGACGGGCGCGCGTCCGGCGGGCGGCGCGTCGCGGGCCTGGGCGGAAGGTGCGACATGTCAGGTGCCCTTCGATACAAGCGTGTCGTGCTGAAGATCTCCGGCGAGGCGTTCTGCCTCCCCGGCCAGACGGGCATTGACGCCGGCGCCCTGGCCTCCGCCGTCGATGAGATCCTGCCCGTGGTCGAGATGGGCGTCCAGATGGGCATCGTCGTCGGGGCGGGGAACTTCGTTCGCGGGCGGGACCTTGCCGACGACCCCACCATCGGGCGCGTGACCGCCGACACGATGGGGATGCTCGCCACGGTGATCAACGCGCTGGCGCTTCGCGACGCCCTGGCGGCCCGGGGCGTGGCGGCGGAGGTGCTTGGCGCGATTCCCATGGCCCCCGTCTGCGAGGGCTTCGTCGCGCGTCGCGCCGCGGCGTATCTCGAGGCCGGACGCGTCGTCGTTCTCGCCGCCGGCACCGGCAGCCCCTTCTTCACCACGGATACGTGCGCGGCGCTGCGGGCGCTGGAACTCGGCGCCGAGGCCGTGCTCAAGGCGACCAAGGTGGACGGCGTGTTCGACGCCGACCCGGCCGTCAATCCCGACGCTACCAGGTACGACCGCCTCACGTACGAGCAGGTGCTGGCTGACAAGTTGGGCGTGATGGACCTGACGGCGGTGTCGATGTGCATGGAGGGCGGCGTGCCGGTCGTGGTGTTCCAGTTGTCGAAGCCGGGGAACCTGGCGGCCGCCGTCCGCGGCGAGGCGGTCGGCACGCTCGTGACGGCGTAGACCGGGAGCAATCAGCCATGGCGATGGACGACATCCTCCTTGACGCCGAAGAGAAGATGGAGCGCGCCGTGGAATACCTGAAGCACGAGTTCCGCGGCATTCGGACCGGGCGGGCGTCCGTGGGGTTGGTGGACCACATCAAGGTGGACTACTACGGCTCGCCGACGGACCTGCGGCAACTGGCGTCCATCGCCGCGCCGGAGGCCAACCTGATCGTGATCAAGCCGTTCGACCCCGGCACGCTCAAGGACATCGAGCGCACGATCCAGGCCAGCGACCTGGGCATCACCCCCAGCAGCGACGGGAAGGTGATCCGCCTGGCGGTGCCGGCGCTTTCCGGCGAGCGCCGGCAGCAGCTCAGCGGGCAGATCAAGAAAATGACAGAGGCGCAGCGCGTGGCCATCCGTAACGCCCGCCGCGACGCCAACAAGGAGGTCGACACCCAGGAGAAGGCGTCCCAGTTGACCGAGGACGAAGCCAGGAAGGGCAAGGACGACATCCAAAAGCTGACCGACGACTACGAGACCAAGGTCAACGGAATGCTGGAGGCGAAACGCAAGGAGATTGAGGAGCTGTAGCCACGGGCGGAAGCACGTCCATGCAATCCACAGGGGCGCTCCTTGCCGCGCTCGCCTGCCTCGTCGCGGCCGGTTGCCGGGCCTTCGAAGAGCGTGCCCGGTCCGGCGGCCGGGCGGCATGCTGCGGTTATCGGCTGGGGCAAGTCAGAGACAACGGCGCTGAAGGGCGGGGATCGTAAACGCTTGGCCACTTCAGCGCGAAAAACGAGAACGCCGCCAAGGTGTCTCGGCGACGTTCTCCGTGAACCACGGGGCCGCTGCGATCTGCAGCGGCCCTTTCACTAGCGGGGGACCGATTGACACCCCTGCACACCGCTGGTGCGCAAGGGGTACTAGCGGGGGCCCAAACGCTACTCGGACGCCGTGAAACCGCGGACATGGTGCATCGCGGGAGACAAGCGCCGCTACCGGCTGAGAGCTTCAGATATCCGGTCAACGCCCACCCCGAAGCCTGCCGTTCGAGCGGCGCGGCCCCATACGGCTATCCCCGAATGTACGAACACACATTCTGCAAGGCCCGACGCAGGCTCCCCCAAGTTCGAGACGCACGGCTCACCGCGCTGGTTGGGACGGCGGGGCGGGAGGGGGCTTCCAGAGGTACAGCACCTGCTTGGCGTAGCGGTCGTCCTCGACGTAGACGGCGTAGCGCCCGTCGGCGAGCTTGACCGCGTTGATCGCCCACGGCATGTCGGCGTCGCCGTGGGTGGAGGCGATTTCCTCACCGGGGACAAAGCGGCCGATGATCCGCCCGGCGTTGCGGTCGATGACGAGAATGGTCTCGCAGCCGAAGTAGTTGACGAACAGGTAGCCGCCGGCGAAGCAGATGGCCTTAGCGATGCGGTGCGGCTTGGCGACGTAGGGAAGCTGGACGATCCACTCGGGCTCTCGGTTACCCTTCATCCAGCCGGTGTAGGCGGCGACGGCCCGACCGGCGGGGATGAAGTAATTGTCCTTGCGCGGCCAGTCGGGCGTGTAGCCGCTGATGTAGAGGGTATCGGCCTCGACGTCGTACTCCAGGCGCTCCATGTCGTTGAAGTCCTCGGGGCAGGGCCACACCTTCGCCGGCTGGGCGTCGTACATCGGGATGCCGCGCTCGTCGAGCCCCTGGCACGGCCAGTAGCGGACCTTCTCGCTCCAGAGGGCCTGCCAGTAGCCGCCCCGGGCGTCGAAGACACCGGCGATGCCGTCACGCTTTGACTGGACGGACCGGTACTCCTCGGCCTGGAAGTCGCCGTCGCCGTTGAGGTCTCGCCAGAGCCACTGGTGGCCCCCGGGCTGACCGGGCAGGTCGCCCTTGCCGCCGCTGGCATAGGCGAAGCACACCGCCGGCACGGCGATGCGCCCGTCGAAACGGAAGATCCATTTGTGCGAGCCGACCATGTTGGCCCCGGTGAGGAAGAGCTTCCCGCCGATTCGCATGGTTCGGATTATGGTCGGCCTGCCGATGCCGGTGGCGCGGGGGTCGTTGGGGTAGCGGAACGGGTCGAGGGTGTAGTCCACCTGTCGCCAGCCCCGCCCGGCCGGGGCGTCGTAGTCCACGACGATGTGCTCCTGCGCGCCGTAGACGTGCGTCGGGTCGGCGCGGTCGGCGTCCACCTGGTCGACGAAGAACGCCGCCTGGAGCCGCCACTTCGTCTTGCCTTCGGGGTCGAAGCAGCGCAGGTCCGTGCCGCTCCACGTCCAGCCGTTGCAGTTGACGTACAGGTTCCCCGCGGCATCCATCGCCAGCGCGGTGATGCCGTAGAAGCGGTCGTCGCCCATCTGCCCACGGGGCGGGGCGAACACCCCCCCCTTGACGCCGAACGTGCCGGTGAGCTTGGGAGCAGCCCGGGAAAGGTCGTAGATGCGGATCTGCTGGTCAGGGCCGTTCTCAGCCACCATCAGCCGGCCCTTGTTGTCCATGGCCAGCGCCGACGGCTGGACCACGTCGTAGATGCGCGGCTCGAGCAGCTTTCCGCTGGCGTCGAAGCAGAGGACGTCGGCGGGGTCGGCCTGGCCGTGCGCGCGGCGGGCTACCCACACGCGGCCTCGCGTGTCGATGGCCAGCGCCCCGCATCGCGCGACTTCCCACGAACGCAGCTTCCGGAAGCTCCGCGTGGAATACACGGCGACGTGGTCGGGCGAGTTGATGGAGACGTACAGCTCTTCGCCGCGCACGGCCAGGCCGCACGGGCCAGGCACCGCGCCCCCGACGGACAGGTCGCTGCCCTTTCGCTTGCCGCCGGGGAAGGCGGCCGGTTTGCCGTCGAGCCCGTACCGCCGGACGAAGCCGCTCTTCATGCCGGCGTACACGTACTCCCCGTCGGTGGCGATGGCGAAGCCACCCAGCACCTCGTGCGTGTCCGCCATGTTGCCGACAGTCTTGCCGTCCTTGTAGATGCCGATCTCGCGCCCGGCCTCGTCCCACGCGCTGTTGGCGTACACCGTGCCGTCGTCCAAGACGCAGAGGGCGAAGACCTGGTTCTGCACCCAGTTGCCCGTGCGGCGGTTGCCTTGGCCGAACGTGTTGCCGATCCACGTCGTGCGGTAACCCTCTAGCACCGGAATCGACTCGAACGTCGGGGCGGGCTCATCGCCGCCTGCGGGCACGGAGGCCGGGCCCGCACACGCCGCCTGCACCCCGGCCAGCACAATCGCCACAACACTCGCCCTGCGCGAATTTGCCATCGGTCGCTCCCTGGTCTACTTCACGAAGCCCCAGTCGGTGGTAATCCGGCCGCCATAGGCCTTCCGGCCGCCTTCCCAGGAAGGGCTGAAGCCATACGCCCCGCTGCGGACGTCGCCCGCCTCGGCGGTCCAGAAGCTTCGCCAGCGTCCGCCGGGGTCGTTGACGGCGAAGGCGAAGCGGGTGGCGAGGGCCTGTCCGGCCTTCAGCCCGGCGAGCTGCGCCTTGAGGTGGGGGATCATCGCCCAGGGGATGGCCATCTCGTAGCGGTAGGCCTTGGCGACGGTGTCATAGACGATGGCGCAGCGGGCATCGCCCCGGGTGGCCGACGGCGGATTGATCAGGCCCAGCGGCGGGTCGGTCGGCGGATTGGTGGGGTAGAACGTCTGGTAGTTCGTGCCGGGGGCGCGGAGGCGATACAGCTCGGGGACGGCCTTCGTTTTCGACAGGTCGCCCTTCCAGGCGGGCTTGCCCGCGAATGACGGGCCGTTCCGCCGGTCGTGGGCCAGCGTGGCGCAGAACTCGTAGTCGACGTCGCTGCCCATGGCCTTTTCGTAGAGCCGGTGCCCGGCCAACAGGTCGTCCGGGTTGTCGGCCGTCACGTCGAACGCCAACTGCAGGCAGTCCGCCCAGAAGGGGAAGGCGTATGGATCGTCCGCGAACGTGGAGTTCGAGCGGACGCCCGTGTCCGGCACATCGGCGGCGACGTAGAGGGCCTCGTCGTCCCATCTCATCCACAGCCGGTAGATCGCTGCGTCGCTCTGGCCGCGGGCGCCGAGCAGCTCGGCGGTCAGGTCGGGGTTGAGCAGGATGCGGGCGTTGTCCTTCGAGGCGCCGGAGATCAATGTGACGGGGACGGCGCCGCGCCAGTCGCCCAAGTCGCCGTCGACCCTGGCGGCCCCCCGTGTGGCGCATGCCACCTGCACGACCTGCACGCCGGCCTGCTCGCCGACCGAGGTGACCGCGCGCCAGCGGACCGGGTAGCGGTTCACCGGATGTGGTGCGGCCTTCGTGAGGGCGAACGCCACCTCGCGTGCTTCGCCGGGCGCCAGGACCCCCAGGTCCGCCTCGCGAGCGGACAGCTCGAAGCCCTCCGGCAGTTCGGTGATCTCGAGCTTTGCCTTCGTGGCCACAGGCAGCAGGTTCTCCACGCGCACCCGTAAGGCGGGCGAGCGGGCGAGCGGCTGGACGAAGCTGCGCGGGTTCACCGCCAGCGCCTCCACGGCCGCGAAACGGGCGGAGGACAAGGCCGCCGCCACCTGCTCTTCGCTTCGCCGGCTCACCAGGTAGTGCACCTGCCACTTATGCAGGGGCAGCGTGAGGCGCCCGTTCCTGGGGGCCACGGCTCGGCCCATGTAGTCGAACGCCTCGAAGCCGGCGGCGTCGATCGACATGGAGCCGCCGTCCTGTTCCTGCGGCCAGACGGCCACGATGCTCGTGCCGTCGCGGCGTTTCAGTTGGATGGCCCAACAGGCGCGGGCGTCATGGTAGATGTCGCCGACAAAGGCGGCATCTTCGAGGAAATGGGTCATGGCGCTGTAGGCGGCGACGACGGGCTTGGGCTCATCGTGCTGCCAGATGTTCAGGAAGTCGCCGGAGAAGCTTCGGGCGTAACCGGCGGCGAACCAGAAACAGCGGATCGGCACGTCGCCGGCGCCCAGGCGGAGCAGCAGGTGCAGCGGCGCCACGGACCGGGCCACCATGACCTGCCCGTGTACCTTGTCTGCGCCCGGATCGTGCACGAATTCGCTGGTGCCCATCTCGGTGACCCAGATGCCGGCGTCTTTTCCTCTGGCGTGCCGCTTGAGCATCGCCGCCTCCAGCGCCCCGTAGGCGGCGGTGGTGCCCTCGGGAACCCCATACGGGTGGCTGGCGATGCCATCGACCCAGCCGGCGTTCTTCGCACCCCTGGCGAACAGGATGTCTCTCTGGTACGAGGTCGAGCCCCCGCCGATGAGCCGAGCCTGCGGGATCTCCGGCTTCACGCGATCCCAGATCAGCCGCGTCATGTCCCGGTAGTCCTGCGCCGTGCCCGTCCGCCAGGTCCATTCGTGCACCCATGGCTCGTTCCACAGCTCCCAGTCCGGCACAAGGCTGGCCAATGGCCTGATCGTGTGGAACACCATCTCCGCCTGGGCCTTGAGGTCCTTCGGGCGGTTCTGGTGCGGCTGGATCTTCCGCCCCAGCGGGTCGGGCTCGACGTTCCAGCTCATGTTGTATTCGATCGCGCCCAACAGCAGGATGCCGGCGTCGCGCCACCGGCCGATGGTCTTGCGAACCTCTGCGATCTGCTCGCCGGACCAGAACTCGACCGGGGCGGGATTCACGCGATCCGGCTTCAGCCCCGGCACGCCGCGCCGCCACTTCACGCCGATCGCCGGCGCCCAGTCGAGGTCCACCCCGTCCGCCCCTTCAAAGATGTTCATGCCGAACATGCTGCGTGGCTTCAGCCCCGGATGCGGCGGGCGAATCACGCAGAAGGTGGTCTCCAGGGGCTTCGATTCCCCCCCGGCCTGCGCGCGGATCTGCAGCCGGTACCACCCATAGTCCGGCACCGGCACGCCCACGGGCACCTCCTGCCGCTGACCCGGGCCGAGCCGAACCTTCTGCGCGGGGATCTCACCGGCGGGGCCGCGGTCGTCCACCAGGCGCCCCTCGATGACCGCGTCGGCCGGGGCCGTCACCATGTGATTGCGCAGCGTCACGTTGAACGTCGCGGGCTCGGCGTCGGCGCCGAGATACTTCCGCCCGGGCAGGAGGTTGCCGACGTGCTGGCAGGCGATTCGGCCGACGACCTCGACGGCCGACTGACGGACGCGCCCGGGGCCGACCGGCTTCCCGCCGAGCAGTTGTGTGGGCGGGACCCACAGGCCCCGCTCGACGGGGCCGGCGATGCCGGCGAGATAGAGCCTGTCGCCGCCGAAGCTATCCCGCTCCACGAGCATCAGCCTGTACGTCCCGGGCTTCAGGTTCCCGGCGAACACCGATCCCCACCGCGGCGCCTTGCCCGTCACGTCCTGCCTGAAGGCCCCGATGTGACGAACGCCGTCGTCGCCGGGCGCCCTGGCCGCAGGCGGGCCGAGGTACACGTCCGTCGTGGTCGGCCCCTTCCAGCGCCGGTAGTCGCTGCGGCGATAGAGCACCCAGACCGTGGCGGCGGGCTGGGCGTCGGTGAGCGTGAAGGGGGCACCGATCACGACGCCGGCCTTCGGCTCCCAGCCGTAGAAGAAGCTTCCGTCGCGCGGCTGGCCCGCCCCGCTGCTGCGGAACTTCGTGCCGGGAATCCACACGGGGGCCGTTTCCACCAGCCGCACCGCCAGCGTGCGTGAAATGTCGATATCGGCTCCGGCCCGCCCGGTCACTCTCAAGTCCAGATCGACCGCGTCCCCGGCGAGGTTTCGCGGGAGCACCAGCGACACCGTCTGCGCCTCGCCGGGCTGGAGCTTCAGCTTCACGGGCGCTACCCCGAGGGCCCTCTGCCCCCTCGCCCGGCATGCCACCGTCAGGTCCGCCGCGTGCTGCTCCGTGTGATTCCACAGTCGCAATGCCACCGTCCGCGGGGCGTCGTCGCCGTTTCTCACAATCAGGTTCGCCCCCGGCGAGGTGGCCAGGTCGGTCAGGCTGACGGCCACGGAGCCCTCGCCGACGAGCCGCCCGTCCCGCACCTCGTTGGGCGGCAGCCACAGGCCGTCGTGCTCGTCCTCGATGATGCCGAGGCAGTCCAGCGACCCCGCCTCCCCGCCGCCGGAATAGCTCAGCATGATCGCCCACCTCCCCTGGGGCACCCGGCCGATGCCCATGCTCGTCCACCCGAACGCCGCCTGCTTGCGCGGAACCAGCTTCAGCGTGCCGACGGCGCGCCATTTGCCCGGCCGGCCGTTCTCGCCGACAGGCGCGATCGATACTTCCAGCTCGACCGTCTTGCCGCCGCCGCGCGCATAACGCAGGTAGAGGCGGGCGTGGGCGATGGCGTTGTCGATCGTCAGCGGCACGTAGACGGCCTTGCCGGCGTTGAACCACGACACCGCCTTGCCCCCGGAGGCGTCCGCGTACGCCTTGGCCGCCGTGTGCCAGACGCCCTGCTCCACCTCGCCCCAGCATCCGGGCAGGGAGGCGGGTTCGGGCGCCCCGGCGGGGGCAGTGGGCGCCGCAAGGCCCGCCAGCCACGCCATGCAGACGGCTCGACGGATCACGGAGCGGCCTCCCGAGGGTCGGGCACGGGGCCGTGGAGCAGCGGGTCGTCCGTATCGCGCATCCAGCCTTCCAGCGTGTCCGTCAACTGCCGGCGGATCTCGGCGTAACCCGGGTGCTCGGCGGCGTTGGAGAGTTCCAGCGGGTCGGCCGCCAGATCGAACAGCTCCCATTCCGGCGGCGTGTCGGCGAACAGCGGGCGAAGCACCCCGGCCCCCTCGCACGAGGCCCAATAGCTCTTGGGCAGCACGTTGCGCGGCAGCGGATCGAACCTTCGGATGAGCTTGTAGCGGTCCGTCCGGACGCACCGCATCGGGTCGTAGGCGTCGTGCCATGTCATCTCGGCGAACAGTTCCCGCCGCGGCTCGTACGTCCCGCCGCCCAGCAGGCCCGCGACGCTCCGCCCCTGCACGGTCGGGGGGACGGCCACGCCGGCGAGGTCCAGCAGCGTCGGCATCAGGTCGACGTTGCTCACCAGGTCGGACACGACGCGTCCGGCCGGTAGGGCATCCGGCCAGCGCATCAGCAGCGCCGCCTCGATGCCCGGATCGTACAGCGTGCACTTGGCCCGGGGAAAGGCGATGCCGTGGTCGGTAGTGAACACCACCAGCGTGTTCGAGGCCAGGGCGGCGGCGTCGAGGGCGTCCAGGATCCGCCCCAGGCAGCGGTCGACGGTCTGCACGGACTGGTTCAGTCGCGCCACGTCCAGCCGCACCGAGGGATGGTCCGGCAGCCACGGCGGCGGACGGGTGCGCGCCAGCGCGTCCGGGGCGAGCGGGGCGCGCGGGAAAGGAATATGCGTCTCGAAGAACCCCACGGACGCGAAGAACGGCGCGTCGGGCCCGGCGCTCAGCCAGTCGCACAGCCGCGGCGTCACGTGCAGGGCGCCGATCTTCGGCACCTCGCCGGGGCGGAAGGCGATCGGGTCGTGGTCGTAGCCGAGCGTGGTCGGGTCGTGGTGCTCGTGCTGGAACCCCCACAGCCAGGTGTCCCAGCCCGCCTCGCGCAGCACCTTGGCCAGCGTCATCTGGCCGGTCGGCAGCGACCAGCCGAACCCCAGCAGCCCCAGCATGCCGGTCGAGTGAGGCCAGCGCCCCGTCGTCAGCGCCGCCCGGCTCGGGGAGCACTGCGGGGCGGTGCAGAAGTGCCCGTCGAACCGTACGCCCTCTCCGGCCAGGCGGGCAAAAGCGGGAGTCTGGACGCCGCGCCCGTACACGCCCAGGTGGCGGCCGGTGTCATGCGTGGTGATGAGCAGGATGTTGGGGCGGTCCGTGATGCGCTTGGTGCTCATGAATGCGGGTTGGGGTCGGGTCATGGGGCGGGCGGGGGCAGTTCGTCGATGGAGAGTCGGGGGTCCCAGACGTCGCAGTTGAGGACGCCGCCGCTGTAGGTGGCGCCGCGCTGGCACTGCTGCACGCCCGCGGGCCGGCCGGTGATCTGGCTGACCGACAGTTGCCCGGTATGCCCGTCGGCGTAGGCGAACTGGGCGGCCAGGTTCGGATGGCGGTACGTCAGCCCGCACCAGAACCCGGTGCTCCAGAAGTAACCGTCGGCGATGGTCCACGTGTCGGCGGGCTTGCGGAACCGCGGCAGCGCCGGGCCGATGCCGCCCCGTTCGCCCTCGGAGGTCTGGAACGGCCAGCGGTCCCTCATGCCCCACTTGGAGAAGTCATAGCCGCCGTAGGGCGTGTTGCAGGTGTAGGTGCTGAACACGCCGAAGTGGTCCGGCACGTTCCGTTCGGCCTTGTTCGCGGGGGACCCCGCCTGCGTGTAGTCGGCGTTGGCCCGCACCATCGCGTCGACCTCGCGCCCGTTGCCGTACCAGGCCCGGAGGAAGGCGATGTTCCAGTAACTCACCTGCGGCTCGGTCTCGGGGCATTGCAGCAGCGGGCTGTAGCGGACGTCGTTGTAGGTCGTGCCCGAGTTGCTCGTGAACGACCGGATCTCCGCGCCGATGTAGCCGTCGTAGATCAGCCGCCAGAACAGCGTCGGCACGTTGCCCCGGTTCCACTGCCCCGGCGGATACGCGGGGCTGGTGTCCCAGTTGTAGGCGGGGGGCATGTGGTGGCTGTTGCCCGCCGCAAAGCCCAGGATCGCCGCCCCCACCGAACGCATCCGTGTCCCGCATACCGTCGCCTTGGCGATCTCCCGGGCCCGCTGCAGCGACGGCGTCAGGACCGTCAGCAGCAGCGCGATGATCGCGATCACGACCAGCAGCTCGATCAGCGTGAAACCGCTGCGGGTTGTCTGAGGCCGAGTGAGCATCGTCCGTTCCCGGCCCGGAGCGTCAGCGTCCGGCCATCATCTCCAGCAGGTCTTCCATGACGGCCGTGTCGTCCGGATACGCCAGCGGAAGGGCGGCATCTTGGAAGAACAATCCGTCGCCGCTGCGGCGCAGCACGTTGATGCCGCCCTCGTGGAACAGCTCGCCGTCGAGCGACATGCGGTTGTAGAACTTGCACGTCTCGGTCAGCAGCGGCGTTTCAATGGCGTCGTTGCTCCAGATCTTCGTCCGCAGCGACGGGTCCAGCCCGCCCTTCTGGAAGGGCGAGCGGCTCGGCTGCGGCAGCACCGGAAACACGTCGATGCCCGAGTACTGGGGGATGCTGTAGGTCACCATGGCCTTGGGGTAGTCGGAGGGGCTGAGGATCTCCGGCAGCGCCTGGGCCTTGTATTGCGGGTCGGCCGACGGGCAGAACCATATCTCCGGGGTCGGCACGTACCGCTGCACCCAGTGTGCGGTGCCCGCCCAGGGCCAGGGCGGCGCCGGGGTGAAACACCAGTACGGCCAGTAGTCCGCCGCGTCGTGCCCGGCGATAAACGTGCGGTTGTCCTCGGCGTACAGGGCCTCGGCGAGGTAGATCGTCCGCATCTGCGACAGGCAGATGGCCCGGCGGGCGAGGTCCCCGGCGCGCTGGAGAGACGGCATCAGGATCGTCACCAAAAGCGCGATGATCGCGATCACGACCAACAGTTCGATCAGCGTAAACCCAGCCGGCGGCCGCTTGGCGGCCCTGCACGTCATGTTTGAGCGTCCCTTCTCGCTATCGTTCCGCCGCCGCGCCGCCGAAGCCGCCCCTCACGCGCGACGCCGCCGCCGAACCATTTGCGCCAGGCCCCCCAGCCCTGCCGCCAGCATCACCAGCGTCGCCGGCTCCGGTATGGGCGCCGTCGCCGCCTGGGGCAGGACCTCGGTCAGCGTAGTGGCCATCCGCAACTCGTCCACCGTATTGGTGATCGCCTGATCGTCGTACCGAGGAATCATGGCCCAGACGAAGTAGTCCGTGTTGAGGAGTGTGGCGGCCGTCAAGGAGTTCACCGTAGCGGTGGTGACGTTGTTCGCGTCCAGTTCCGCCTCGGTCACGCCGGCGTCTTTGACCGCATCCCAATCGGCGGAATCCAGCACCCAGAAGTCGCCGGCGCCCCCGCCGCCGCCCGCGTTCACGTCTGTGTACTTGCCGATAACCAGGTAGGTTGTGTCCAGGCTGAGGCCCGAAGCACCGGAAGCCGCGTCGGCACCATACGTTACGGCAGAAACGCTGCTGTTCGCGGTGTACTCTCGGAGCCGTGTCCCGAAGCGGTCGGCCACCGTGGTCTCTCCTGAGGAGACGCCGTGGTGATACCCGTCCTTATACGCGCTGTCGTCCGCGGTACTGGGCTCAATCAGATAACTCACCCAGATCTCCAGTGTGCCGGCCGGAATGGTGGCGCCGAGTTGCCGCGAGACATAAGCCCACTGCTGTTTGCTGTTCCCGGAGGCGATCTCAAGGGCATTGCCGACCTGGCCGAAGTCGCTGAAGGTCATGGGGCTGACGATGGTCGCCGATGCCACGTTGCCGTTGGTATCCCAGTCGTCGGCGCCCCAGCCGGTTCCCCCGGTCTTGCCCGCGATGCCGTCATTGAGCGTGTAGTCAAAGCCCTCGTACACCAAAGGCGCCGCCGAAACCGGCCCCGCCGCCGACACCGCCGCCGCGGCCGCCAGAATCATCGCCGATGTCAGTGCCCTCTGCATGGTGCCTCTCCTTCTTGTTCTGTGCCTCTCCCTCTAGCTCTGCTGTCTGCGTCGCCTGCGGGCGTATGTCCCGACGCCACCGAGGCCAAGCGCCGCCATCGCCATCGTCACCGGCTCGGGGATGGGCGCCCCGGCCGGGATCTCCGACACGCTGAAGTCCCAGTAGTCCACGGGACGGATATTCCGCCCGTACAGACACATTCCCGCCCACTGTCCGGCGGAGAGGGCGTAGTCTTCGACCGAGACGGTCTGGCTGTGGGCAGCCGCGTCGGTGATCGTCAGTTCCAGGTCCCAGAAGCCCACGCCGTCCTGAGAGGCGTCCAGGCGGATGGCAAAGCTGCCGCTGGTGGCGCCCGTCCAGTCCGCCGTCTGCAGAACCGCTCCTGCCACCCCGCCGTCGCGGAGCTGAATCTGCGGGATGTTGCTGCCCTGCTCGTCGCGGAAGAGCACGCCCGCGATGCCCTGGTTGCCGGAGGAGCCGCCCAGCCCCAGAACGCCGAACCGGTCGCTGTAGCGGAAGCTCGTGGGCGAGGCGTTGGTCTCCACGCGCAGGTCCGTGACCGTGGTGACAAGATTGGTCAACTGGACCGTGGCCGACTCGCTGGTGTTGCTCGTGCCGCCCTCGCCCCGCAGCGAGTCCGCCTCCAGCGACCATCGCCCGAACTGGGTGCCGCTCAGCGTGAAATCGCTGGCGTCGTCCTTGCCGGCGTCGCTGCCGAAGTCCCACGACGCGGGGATCGTCGCCGCCGTTGCCGGCGCCGCCGCCAGCACGAGCGCCGCCGCGGCCGCCACAACCATCGTCAATGTCGGTGTCCTCTGCATGATGCCTCTCCTTCCTTTCTTCTCGTTTCCCGGATGAGTCCGTCGTCTACGTCGCGTGCTTGCGTACT
>CAZMDT010000037.1:0-14812 GCA_964564965.1 uncultured Planctomycetaceae bacterium
CCGAGGAGGACCAGGCCGTTGTCGGTCAGCGTCCCGTCCCAGCTCATCAGCGTCCACGTGCCGTTCGTGGGCGTGGCGCCCGTATCGAAGCCGATTTCCAGCACCGAGCCGCTGTCGAAGGTCACGTTGCCCGTGATGTCGATCATCCGCATCTGTGCCGGCGTGGCTGCGGCGGCGTCGTCAATCAGGGCCCTCAGCGTGCCCAGGGACGACCCGTTCGTATCCGGCGTCCCGGAGCCGGTCTGTCGCCAGTTCCCGCCGACGGTCACGTCGCTGCCGGCGCCCCTTGAGCCCTTCAGCGTGAACCGGGCCGTGCCATCGATCCCCTGATGGGTGCCGCCGTCGCCGGGGAACCCCAGCCACACGTTCGTCCCGACGCTCAGCGAGGAATCGCCGGAGATGATCCATTCCATGGGCTCCCCATCTGCCGCGCCGGTCCTGAAGGACTTGCCCAGCGACAGGTCGGTCCCTATGGTGGCGGTTCCGCCGGTCTGCTCGAACAGCCAGTCTCCGTAGTAGCGTGTGACCTCGGTGTCCACCGTCAATGTCCCGCCTGACATCTGGTAGGTGCAACGGTCACCGCTGGCGGTGCTGCCGGTATAGATTCTGTTGACGTGAACGCTGGTGCCGGCGGACTGGCTGAACACGCTGCCTGTCCCGCCGCTGGCGGCCAAGTCGCCCGTGGCCGTAACGGTGCCCGTGCCGCTCAGCGTGTAGGTGCCCGTGCCCCCCGCGGTCGTGGACGTGCTGAGATACAGGTCTGCGCACGACATCGTGCCGGCCGAATGCGTCACGTAACCGCTCCCCTTGTGGTGCAGCACGAACGAGCCCCCGACGGTCAGGTCGGCCTGGATGTCGAGGTAGCCGGTGTGATTCGTCGCGCCGATCCTCGGGCCGACATTGAGGCTTTGGGCCGTGGCGGCCGACGTGATCGTCACGGGGCTCCCGGCGCTGCAGGCGCTGGTGAGGCGCGTGTCATCCCCAGCGCCGGGGGGGAAGGCAGGATCGCCGCTGCCGTCATCCCAGTTCACGGCGGTGTTCCAGTCGCCGCCCGTGCCGCCGTTGGCGTCCCAAGTAAGGGTCGCCGCCCTGGCCGCGCCTTGCGGCAGCGCCAGCAGCAGCATCCCGGCGACCAGCAGCAGCCCGAGCCGCCTGATCGCACCCGTTCCGTTCGCTCCGTTGTGTCTCATGGCTTCTCCCTTTCTCATTTCGCCGTACATGGTTTCTCCTTCTCTGGTTCGAATGCCGCACACGGTGCTTCTCCGTTTGGTCACTTATGGGTGTCGACTGCGGACCGCGCCGCAGCCGCTCCGTCTGTCAAGGTTCCGGTCAACATCTGGTTCAGCCAGAGGCACTTGCCACGCCCTCTGCGTGCAGAACGCGCGCGCGCCGGCCCGGCCGGCTCGCCTCGCCCGCGTATGTTCTTTCCGCTTCGCCCCCGCCGGTCGACTCGCCGATGAACAGCCGCATCTGCGCCGGCTGCACCACCAGCGAGCCCGTCCACTCCCCGCCGCCCTGCGCGAACCAGTTCAGGCACGCACGGATATACGGCTCCACGTGCGGCTCCTGAAGGCACGTCAGCGTCGGCGTCACATATTCGGCCATGTCTGCCCCGTCGTCGGCCGCACAGACGGCGACGTCCTGCCCCACGCGCCGACCCGCATCCTGCAGCGCCCGCATGGCGCCGATCGCCGTGGCGCTCGTCACGCAGAACAGCGCGCCCGACGCCAGCCGCCCCGACCGCACCGCGGCCAGCGTGGCCTGATAGCTCTGCTCGATGGCCGAGCCGAATACGCCGACCGGCTCGTTGACCAGCTCGCCCGGTATCTCGTGGGCCGCCTTCCAGAGCTGCCAGCTCTCGATGCGGCCCTGGACGATGCCGTTCATCGGCTGCGTGTTCAGGCAGTCCACGCGGTCGTGCCCGAGCTTCCGTAGATGGTCCAGCAGGCGGTGGACGTCCGCCGGGTTGGACAGCCGAACGCACGGAATGCCGTACGCGGACGTGTCTTCCTCGAGCACCACCACAGGGCACGTGCTGGCCTTGATCTGCTGGCGGACGGTCTGCGGGAACACGTCGGCGATCGCCGCAAGGAACACGCCGTCGAGCCCGCGCAGCGCCTCGCCGATGCCGGCGTCGTCCCAATGCGTGTAGGGCACGAACTTCAGCGTCCAGCCGCGCTGGCGGGCGAGGCTGTCCACCCCGCGGTGCCACGAAAACAGCAGCGACGTGGGGTACGCCGGTGCGATCAGCCCGAGGTGCAGAGCCGAGTTGGGGTTCGGCCCCACCGGGCTGACGCGCCCCGAGGGCTCGCGGGCCAGGTACCCCCGCTCAACCAGCTCGCCGAGGGCCTTGCTGATCGTCCGCGAGTTCGCTCCGAACTCCGCGACGAGTTCGCTGTGGGAAGGGAACCCGCGCAGGCGGTAATCGCCATGGCGAATCCGCTTCTCCAGTCTGGCTGCGATCTCGAGATACTTCGCCAAGTGGGTCGACTTCCTGCGCACTGACCTGTCGCACCATTTGAGATTATACCTCGTTTTGTCGCACTGTCAACCTTTTGTTCCCGAATGCGGGACCCTTTTCAGCCCAGGCCGGCGAAGCGGCCAGGCGGGTGAAGCAGGCCGTGCCGCGCGGTTCCAGGACGGCCAATGCGCCAATCACCATTCTGTGACCGATCCGTCCTCAAGCGTATAGCGCGGGTTCGCCCATGAGCCGTCGTAGAGGTTGGCCCTGACGGCCTCTTCGTCCACCTCGATGCCAAGCCCGGGCCCGGCGGGGACGGGGACGTGCCCCTTCTCCAGGACGAAAGGCTTCCTGAGGTAGCCTTCGCCCAGGTTGACCTGCTCCTGGCAGAGGAAGTTGGGGGTGCAGGCGTCCACCTGGAGGCAGGCCGCCAGGGAGATCGGCCCCAGCGGGCAGTGCGGGGCGATCGCGGCGTAGTGGGCCTCGGCCATGGCCGCGATCTTCCGGACCTCGAAGATCCCGCCGGCGTGCGAAAGGTCGGGCTGGAGAATGGCGGCGGCCCGCTTCTCGAGCACCTCGCGGAAGGCCCACCGGGTGAAGAGGCGCTCGCCGGTGGCGATGGGGATGGTCGTGCTTCGCGCCACCTGCGCCAACGCGTCGAGGTTCTCCGGGAGCACCGGCTCCTCCACGAACATGGGGTAGAGCGGCTCGAGGGCCTTGCACAGCCGAATCGCCATCGCCGGGCTGAGGCGGCCGTGGAAGTCGATGCCGATGTCGACGCCCGCCCCGACGGCCTCGCGGAGGGAGGCAACCGCCGCCACCGCCCGGTCCACGAACTCCTTGCTCTCCACGAAGCGGGCGGCGGCGAACGGGCACGTCTTGACGGCGGTGAAGCCTTTCTGGAGGTTCTTCCGCCCGGCCTCAACGTAGTCGCCCCAGGTCTCCCCGTGTACATGCCCATAGAGGCGGATCTTGTGGCGCACGGCCCCGCCCAGGAGCTGGTGGACCGGCACGCCGAGGGCCTTGCCGGTGATGTCCCACATGGCCTGCTCGATGCCGCTCAGGGCGCTGGTGAGATGCGGCCCGCCGCGGTAGAACGCCCCGCGGTAGATCGCCTGCCAGTGGTGCTCGATTCGCCGGGGGTCCTGGCCGAGGAGGTAGCGGTCGCCGATCTCATGGACGCACGCCGCGACGGTCTTCGACCAGCCTTCCAGGGCGGGCTCGCCCCACCCGACGAGCCCCTCATCGGTGCTCATCTTCAGGAACAGCCAGCGCGGCTTGACGAAGAACGTTTCGAGTCGGGTGATCTTCACAGTCCGTCCCTCAGCAGGGCCAGCAGGCCCCCATCGACCAGCACGGAGGCGCCGTTGACGAACGCCGCCTCCTCCGAGGCCAGAAAGCAGGCGACCGCCGCCACCTCTTCCGGCGAGCCCAGTCGCTTCATCCCCTGCGCCTCCGAGGGGCGGGGCTGCCAACGCCCGCGGTCCACCGGGTGGTTGTCGCGCGGGTAAAGCAAGGTGTCGATGGTGCCGGGCACGATGGCGTTGCAGCGGACCCCTCGCGGGCCCAGCTCGCACGCCAGCGCCCGCGTCAGCCCCAGCAGGCCCGCCTTGGAGGCCGAATAGGCGGCACACCCGGGGCGCGTCGCCCGCGCATGCACGGAGGAGACGTTGATGATGCTGCCTCGCCCCCGCGTGAGCATGTCAGGCACGCACAGGCAGGTCATCATGTAGGCGCTCTTGAGGTTCGTGTCGAGCACGCGGTCCCACCGCGCCTCGTCGAGCGCCTCCAGCGGCCAGGCGCGCGTGATGCCGGCGTTGTTGACCAGGATATCGACGCGGCCGAACGCCTCGATGGCCTGCTCGACGATGCGGCGGCAGTCGGCCTGAACGGACACGTCCCCCGGCGCCAGGGCGGCCCGCCCCCCGGCGGAGGCGATGCGCGCGACGGTGTCCTCGGCGCCGGCCCGGTTGCGGCGCCCCACGACGCACACGGCGGCGCCCCGGCACGCCATCGCCAGCGCCATGGCCTTTCCGATGCCCGAGGAGGACCCGGTGACGATGGCGACCTGGTCGGCAAGCGTGCCCATGGACTGTCCCTAGCGAACGACGCGCCCGCTGCCGGAGCCGGTCATCAGCGTCTCGACCTCGGCGCGGGTGGTGTAGTTGTAGTCGCCCACGACGGAGTGGGCCAGGCAGGACGAGGCGGCGGCGAACGCCACGGCGGTCGCCGGCTCAGCCAGCTCGGGCGTGGTCAGCGCGACGATCAGGCCCGCGGCGAAGGCGTCGCCGGCGCCGACGCGGTCGACGATGTTGCGGATCTCGTAGGGCGCGTACCTGCCCCCGCGCCACGGCGCGAAGAACGCCTGGTCCGCCGCCGCGTCGTAGAGCATCGCGCCCCAGTTGTTGTGCGAGGCCGACACGCTCTCCCGCAGCGTGATGGCGACCTTCGAGACGTTGCCGAACTGCGAGACGATGGCCCGGGCGACGTCCGGGTATCGGTCGGCGGCCAGCATCCCCGACGCCACGTCGGTGTCCCTGGCGCGGATCGACAGCACGTCGGCGGCATCTTCCTCGTTGGCGATCACCAGGTCTACCCGCGGCAGGACCTTCCGCATCGTCTCCTCGGCCAGCTCCCGCGGCTTCCGGGGCGGCGCCCAGCGCCAGAGCTTGCTGCGGAAGTTGAGGTCGCAGGAGACGGCCAGCCCGGCGTCCTTGGCCTGCCGGACGGCCGAAAGCGTCGCCTCGGCGGCGGTCGCCGAGATCGCGGGCGTGATGCCGGTCACGTGGAACCAGCCCGCGCCGGCAAAGGCGTTGGCCCAGTCGTAGGCGTTCGCCGGCGCCAGGGCCACCGCGGCGCCCTCGCGGTCGTAGACGACGTTGCCGGGGCGCTGGTTGGCGCCGGTCTCCAGGAAGTACAGGCCCAGCCGCCCCGCCTCGGTGCGGACGATGAACGAGGTATCGACGCCCAGCCCGCGGAGGTTGTCGATGCAGGCATCGGCCAGCGCGTTGGCGGGCAGTGCGGTCACGAACGCCGCGCTGCCGCCCAGCCGGGCGACGGACACCGCGACGTTGGCCTCCGCGCCGGCGAACGTCACCGCCAGCGTGCCCGGCATCGCCTGGCGGAACCGAAGGAAGCCGGGGGTCGCCATCCGCCCCATGATCTCGCCGAACGTGACCACCTTCATCAAGGGTCTCCTCGTCCTTCGACCCGCCCTTGCCGGTGCGGGCGTCGCCCGATCCCGGCGCGCCTGCACGCCCGGATGCTGCCGGCATTCGCCCGAGCGGTCAGGGATACACCGGAACCGTGTGGTTCAGGCTCACCGTGCTGGTCCCGTCGCTGATGGTCAATCGGAAGACGTAGTCGCCGGCCACCGTCATGCCACGGACCCGGCAGGCGGGCTCGGCCGGCGTGGCCAGCTCCGCCGCCGCACCCGCCGGCTGGCGGAGGACGCTCCAGGCAAAGGACACACGGTCGTTCTCGACGTCCCAGGCCCCCGCACGCAGGAGGGTTCCCCCGTCGCCCACGCGCACCCACACCGGAATGCGGTTGTGCACGTCCATCGCCACCGGCGCCTGGTTGCCCCGGAACACGTTCATCAACACCTCCCGGCGCACCGTGTTCGCCCCGTCGCCGACCTCGATGGCGAAGAGATATTCCCCGGGCGCGATCAGTCCGTCTGCGCGGGTCGCCGCCGCCCTGGGGGTGGCCAGCACGGCCTTTGCCCCCTCCGGCTGGCGAACCACGGACCACCGGTAGGACAGCGAGTCGCCCTCCGGGTCCGTCGCCCGGCAGAGGAGGTCCGCCGTGGCGCGCGGGACGTGCAGGAAGTCCGGCCTCGCCCGCCATTCCGTCACGACGGGCGGGCGGTTGCTGCCGTCGTGGGGATACACCGTCAGCACGGAATCCCGGGCGACGGTGACCGTCAACCGCCCGTCGCGCCCGGCAGTCCTCAGGCCCAGCTCCTCGAACGGCGCCGGTCCGACACAGCGGCTGAGCCCGTAGCGGCCGGGCGACAGGCCCGTGAGGGTCACGTTCCGTTCGGCGTGTGGCGGCGACGTGTTGATGAGCACGACGGTAGGCTTGTCGTTGCTCAGGAAGGCCAGGCATCGCAGGGCCTTGTCATCGGACTGACAGGCGACGCGGACCGCCCCGGGGCGGACGTAATGGGAGACCTGGCGGAACCGCCAGTACCACCGGCCGCCGCGGAAGCTCGTGCTGGAGACGTGGCTCAGCGCCGCCCGGTAGTCCGGCCCGACCAGGCCGTACACCTCCCAGTACGACACGCCCCCCACCACCATGTCGTCATACAGGTGATCGATGGTCAGGTTCATGAACTCCGTTTGGGCCGTCGGCACCTTCCGCTGCCGGGCCAGGTCGTGCAGTCGGGCCATCGCCGTCTGGTTGTCCCGGCCGTACCAGTGATAGGAGATCAGCCCGATCCACTTCCACATCTCCTGATCGTCGCGGACCGCGTTCAGGTACCGCCACGCCACGTTGGCGTTGATGGACTCCGGGTACTGAAGCATCGTCCGGAACCCCTGCCGCCGGAGGCGGGGCATCAGCGCCTTGGCACAGCGGGCCACCAGCGCCGGGCTGAACCGGTTGTTGTTGCCCGCCTCGTTGCAGATGCAGTACCAGTCCGCCTCGATGCGGTGCCCGTTGCGCAGCCTCAGCAGCAGCGCCTCCGCCCATTCGGCGTACTCCTCCGGGTCCCGCAGCATCCAGGCCGGCACGTCGCCGGTGGAGCCGCCCTGGAAGAACGACGGGCTGACGTACAGGTCGAACTTCTCGCCGCGGGCCTCGACGGCCTGCTTCCAGGGCACCAGCCAGTCCCGGGCGCGGGCGTCCAACCGCGCGGTGTTGAAGGCGTCCCAGTTGATCCGCTGCGGGTCGTCGTTGTCGTTGAGCCACTCCCAGCTTCGCCTCTCCACCCCGTTGCCGCAGAGCCCCTCGAACCGCAGGCGGTTGATGCCGAAATCGTTCACCGCCTGCTCGATGACCTGCTCGCGAAGCAGCGCCGACCCCGCCAGCCAAGGCGTCGTCTTGCCCCAGCCGAGAATCGTCTGGTACTTCTGCTCGCGCTGAATCCTGACGGCCACCCCCCTGTCGGCCGGGGCCGTCGCCGCCACGGGCGCCCCGCCGCTGCCGAGCACGGAGGCCGGGCCCCAAAGCAGGGCCAGCCACGCCCCCACAGCACGCCACCTTCGCGCCGCCGGAAACCACCTGGCGAGGATGGCATTGTCCCGCGCTCGAAGTCCCTGTCGGAACCGGCCGGCTTCGCGAGCCGGCGCCGTCGCTTCGCCGTCGTGCCGTCTCGAAGGCATCACGCTGCCCTCACCATCCTCAGCCGCGTCACGGCTCATCGGTGCCCTCATCCGCCGTCGACCTGCTGCCCGCGGGCGCCCGGACGCCCCGGCCGCCGCCATCCTTCAGCTCCACGCGGCCGGTGTACCGGGCGAACAGCTCGGCCTCGGAGCCGAAGTTGCCCTTCCCGAAGGTCACGTTCTTCCACCCCTTCCGGGCCGCGGGGTCAGGCAGCAGAATGCCGCCCTTCAGCACGTCGTTGAACTCCACGCCGTCGAAGTCCACCCGACCCATGAGCACCATGTCGATGCCGTGCGGCAGCGCGACGACCTCCGGCGGCTCGCCGTCCTTGAACGGTTTGGTCTGGTTCGGCCGGCGGTGCCACTTGAAGACCAGCCGGGCCGTCTTCGGGTCGGCGCTGCACACGGCGATCCTGCCCTTGTCCGACAGCACCAGCCCGCGGTCGTCGGGCTTGCCCTTGCGGTTCTGCTGCTTGGGCTTGCTCTTGAAGCTCAGGCCGAGCGTGCAGTCGCGCCTCAGCGGGCGCTCGGGCGTCCCGGCCAGCAGGGCGCCGTTCAGCTCGATGTCGTTCCCGGCGTAGCAGTTGCCCCGCGTGCAGAACGTGGCGCCCGACAACAGAACCAGCTCGCCGTCCGAGAACACCCGAAACTCCCTGCGGTCGGTGGGCATGAACGTGCTGTCGGGCGCGACGATGAACCGGCCCGAGAACACCGTCACCTCGTCGCCCGTCTGCCACTTGCCGATCCACTCGGTGGACACGTCCTTCCGCTTGTTGTGGACGAGCATGTTCGGAATGAAGTGGGCCCCGTCATTGTCGCTGCGGCAGAAGGTGCTCTTGTCCCAACTGCCGAAGAAGCCCTTGCCGCGAGAGAACTTCCCCCCCTGCTTGACCCACAGGTTCCCGTAAACGTTCGCGTCCGTCGCGCTGACGCTGGCCTCGCCCGCGACCGTCACGTGGCGGGCCTCGAACGCGCCGTTGCCCGAAACCTTCGCCCCCGCCGGAAACACAACGTCCGTCGTCCGGTCGGGGCCGCTGCCCGCGGGCCGGCCTGCCTCCAGCCAGTTGCCCGCCTCGGACAGCTCCACGCGACGCACCAGCTTGCCCGCGTGCGCCCAGACCAGCACCCGCGCCTTCGGCCACTGCTCCTTCGCGAAGGCCGACCGCTCGACCCACTCCGGCCAGACCGACCGCTCCGCGTAGTGCGGGTCATGCGCCGAGGCCGTCGCATAGGCGGCGCCCGCCTCGAAGGGGCGCGTCGTCGGCCTCCGCCCGCCTTGCGCCGCCGCCGCGGCGGGCAGGCATGCCCACGCCGCCACGGCCGCTGCCCAACCCCAGGTCCGCATGCTCATGCGCTCTGCTCCTCCGGCCGGCCTGCCGGACAGGCCGCCCCTGACGGGCTGCTGTGGCCGGTGCCGACGGTCGACTATTTGCGCCCGCGCTCGGTCCCGCATGGCCATCTGGCCGCCAACACCCGCCGCCGGTTCCGAGGCAGGTCGATGGAAAGCCGCGGAGGGACCTCGCACCCGGTGCGCGATTCTATGCCGCTTGCGCCCGACCCGCAAGCGAGGCGGCCTGGCCCGGAACGCGGGGCCTGCGGTCAGAGCAGCGCGTCCTGAAGTCGGCGGGCGTAGGCGCTCACCCACGCGCGGCAGTCGCTGGTGCGGTTGGGCTCGCCGCGCAGGGCGCGACGGTACTCCGCGTGGGCCCGGCGCAGCGCGGCCTCCTCGTCCGGGGTGGCCGCGGCCAGGGCCTCGACCACCTGCTCGCTGAGGACGGGCATCTCGATAGCCGGCGCGTCGAGCTGGGACGCCATGGCCGCCAGGCGTCCCGCCTCCCACAGCCCGGCGAGGCAGTCGCGCGCGGCCGCGCCCGTGGCGAGAGACGTGCGCACGGCCGCCAACGCCTGCTCCGCGAACAGGCGCAGGTCGCGCCGGCGCGTGAACGGCAGGTCCATCTCCACCGGCCCGGCGATCTCAAGCCCCCCGCCCAACTGCCGCGTCGCGGTTAGGTCGGGAAAGATGTCCGCTCGGGCGGCGCGGTCGGCGGGTCGCCAGGTGCGTCCCGGGCGGGGGCGAAGCGGGAAGGCGAATTCCCCATCCGAGAAGATCGCGTCGATGCGATTGGAAGGCCTGCCGATGGCGCCGTTGAGCCTCAGAAGGTCCGCCGCGCGGGGCCGGCGCTCGCCGACGAGCACCAGGTGGAACGCGTCGAGGCGGCTGCCGCGGCGGGGCCGGGTTCGCATCTTCGTCCGATGGTATTCGCGGCGGAACAGGCGCGGCACGAGGACCGCCCGATACGTGCCGTCCAGGCAGGCGGCGGCGCGCTGAAGCGCGGTCAGCAGCGGCTCCCCCAGCGCCGTCCGCACCGCCTCGGGGCTCAGCGGCAGGCGCCGCACCCTCAGCAGGCCCGTGGGCCAGCGGTGGGCCTCGATCGCCCGGCGGGACAGGAAGACCATCGCGTCCATCACTCGATCAAGGTCCACCTCGCCGCCCTGGAGCAGGCGCTGCCGCCACCGGCGGACCTCGCGGCACACGTCGGCGACCTGCGGATACGCTTCCCCGGCCCGGTCCAGGGCGGCGTCCCTCGACACGCTGACGGCTGCGCCCCCGGCGACCAGCGCGACGCGGGAGGCCTCGGCCAGGCACTTGTAGATCACGTAACGGCGTTCCGGCAGCGACCGGTTGCTCTGCGGCATCAGCTCCCAGGTAAAGAAGTGCCACGGGGCGACCAGCTCCTCGCAGATCGTGTCGCGTTCGGCGAGCGCGGCGGGCGGGCGGAACGACGCCAGCGCCGGGCCGAACAGGCAGCGTCCTTCGCGCAGGCCGGCGTTGAGCCTGCCCGAGTGGAACCAGCCGTGCTCCCAGACCGTCGGGACCTCCCGCGCGCAGGCGATCATCGTCTGGTCCTCCGGCAACACCGGAAAGACCCGCCGCAGGCGAACCAGCTCGCGCTCCACGGGCCTGGAGTCCTCCGGGCGTTCGACCACCACGAGGAGGTCGACGTCGCTGAGCCCGTAGACGGCCCGGCCGCCGGCCAGACCCCGCCAGAGGTATATCCCCCGGACGCCCTTGAGCCGCCGCAGGCGCAAGGTGCAGGCCCGGACCGCCAGCGCGTAGAAGCCGCGGTAGAGCTGGATGAACGGGGGGAACTGCGTTCGCAGAAGGACGTGATGGACGGCGCTCCTCAGGCATCTGTTCATGGGCTCACCTGCCGGCCACCAGACGCCACGACCGCGTAACACGGGCCGAGCCGCCCCCCTCGCCCCGCTTCAGGCCCGGCGGGGTTGGCTGCGGGGTGTTGGGCGTCGGGTGTCGGGCGTTCTTCCGGCGGCACGGTATCCGGTCTTCGCCGCGTTCGGCCCTCGGTTGCCGGGCCTCCGACCTCCGGCCTTCGGCTTTGCGCATTCGCGTGTGCCGAGGGCGGGCGGATCAGGCGTCCTCGCCGTCGCGCAGCCAGCGGACCTGGTCGGGCGACAGCTCGACCTCAACGCTGCCCAATGCGTCGCGCAGGTGCTCGAGGTTGGAGGTGCCCAGAATCGGGATGACCGGGAAGTCATGGCCCATCAGCCACGCCAGGGCCACCTGGTTGGGCGTGGCGCCGAGCTGCTCGGCCAGCTTTTCGGCCCGGGCGAGGCGCGCCAGGTTGGCCTCGGTGCGCAGGCGCTCGCGCTTCCCGCCCCCCGTGGCGAAGAACCCGTTGGCCGTCGGACTGTAGGGGATCACGGGCAGGCCGCTGCGGCGATGGATGGCCTCGTCCTCGCGGCTGAGGGCCAGCAGCACGCCCGGCTCGCGGCGCTTCTCGCCCGCCGGCTCGGCATCCCCGCAGGCCAGGTGCCACCGCGGCTCGCTCGCGCAGAACCCCTGGACGCCGTGGTCCGCGGCATAGGCGTTGGCCTCGGCGAGGCGTCCGGCCGTCCAGTTGCTGCCGCCGAAATGGCGGATTCGCCCGCGTGTGACCTCCCCGTTGAGGATGTCCACGATCGTCCCCACCTCCTCGCGCGTGTCGTCGCGGTGCAGCCAGAACAGGTCGATGCAGTCGGTCTTGAGGCGCGCCAGGCTGTCGTCGATGTCGGCGGCGATGCGTCCGGGGGAGAGGTAGCGGTCCACCTTGCGGTAGTTCTCGGCCGACGGGTGCCCGCCCTTGGTCGCGATGACGACCTCGTCCCGCCGGCAGGTTCGGGCGACGTAGTCGCCGAGCGCCCGCTCGCTGGCGCCGTCGCCGAGGGGGGTCCAGAAGCAGTAGCAGTGGGCCGTGTCGAAGAAGTTGCCGCCGGCGTCGCGGAACGCGTTGAACAGCTCGTCGGCCGCCTCGCCCTGAACCTTCGAGGGGCACTGCATGCAGCCCATGCACAGCGCCGATACCGTCAGTTCCGTGTTCGGAAGGGTCATCGTCTTCATCAGCACGTCCTCTCCGGTTGGTAGCTTGCCCCCGGTGCACGCCGTGGCGCCACGCCGCCCGGGCGCCGGGCCGTGAAGAACCTACTTGAGCCGGCGGGGCAGCACAAGCAAAAGGACGGGCCGGGCGCTTCGGGAGGTCCCGCGGGGCCTGGTCGGCGCACGGGCACCACCCGCGGGGGGGGGCAAAGACACCGGCCCCGCTACGGCGAGAGGGCGTGGTCGGCGCGGCCGGCGTCGACGAACTTCGGCGGCTCGACGTCGAAGTAGGCGGCCTCGGGCTTCCGGACGAACAGGCCGGGCATTTCGTTGGCGACCTGCTCCTCGAACAGCTCCCGGTGGGCATCATATGGCTCGAGCTGGAGCTGGTAGAAGCCGTTGAGCGCCTTGGCGGACGCGGTCACCATCCGCCGGTCGCGCCAGTGCCAGTGCGCCACGGCGATCCGCTTGTAGGGCAGCCGGCCCTCGATGACGCGGACGACCTCGTACTCGTAGACGACATAGGCGTTGGTGTAGGTCATGTCCTGGAGCCCCGCCGGCTTCGGGCGGTCCACCAGCTTCGCGAGGACGCGCACCCGGCCTGCCGTGGGGGCCGCGGGAGCGGTCGTCGGCGAAGACGGCGCCCCGGGCACCGGGCGCGCCGGGGCCGGCTTCGCCTTCGCCACCGACGCCGACGACTTGCCGCCGGAGGCCGGGGCCTCGGCTTCGATGTACGCCGCCGGATGCCAGTACTTGGTCTTGGGGTCCAGCACCAGCGGGGTCCACGTGTTGGTCTGCCAGTGGACCATCCAGATGCCGTTGTACCGGCTGGGGTTGGCGCCGTTGCCGCCCTTGGTGGTCTTGCGGCAGATGAGGTACTGCTTGTGGTTGGTGAAGTTGTAGTCGTGGAACTCCTCTTCGGCCGCCGGGGCATGACAGATGGCAACGCCTTCGTCGATGTAGAACTGGTCGATGGGCTTCCGCTCCGCGGGCGGCCCGTAGAACCGCCCCATGAGGAAGCCGGTGTGCCCGCGCGGCAGCCAGCCTTTCGCCACGCGGTCCAGCCGCCCGTTCATCTTCCAGTCAGCCGGCATGTTCTGCACCACCAGCTCGCCGTCATGCGACAGGGCGAAGCCGCAGCCGCTGTAGCCCGGCATCACGTCGTCGTTGGTGGCCACGCCCCGTCCGCCGTCGGGGATGGTGATGAGCTTGCGGTCTCCGAAGACGCGTCCGGCGCTGATGCTGTAGCCGAGGTCGCCGTTGACGCTGCCGCCGAGCCTCTCCCTTGTGTTGGGGTCGAGGCGGATGATATCGCGCGTCCTGCCGATGACCGGCTTGTCCTTCGAGAGGTCCACCAGCACCGCGCGCATCAGGTGAGGCGTGGCGGTGTACCAGGCCTCGGCGATTCCCCCGGCCGGGTCGGCGAGCGGGCTGTTGCGGATGAACCCGCAGCAGAACCCGCCGGGGTAGTCCTCCACGTCGAGCCCCTCGGGGCGGAACTTCAGGTACCCCGAGCCGTCGCGGCGGACGAGCACCAGACGCCCGGGGCGTTCCGTGCTGCCGCGGGGCAGCTCCTCGCGGGAGGCATACAGCAGCCACCGGCCGTCGTCGGAGATCTCCAGCTCGCCGACGCGGTCGCCTTCGGTGCCGGGGATGACCTGGGGCTTGTAGGTGGCCAGGGGTGTCCACGTCACGCCCCGCCACGCCGTGTAGGCCGCCCAGCCGGCCGGGAGCTTCGTCCGGTCGCCGGTGGTCGCCGGGCCCTTGTGACACGCCGGGCGCGGCGTCTGTGCCCGCAGCGGCTGACACATCACGGCCAGCAGCGCCAGCAGCGCCAACAGCGCCAACAGAAGAGCCCTGCCTCTCACCGCGCTTCTCCTTGGGGGCCGCTTTCGCCCGCTGCCGCACTCGAGGGCCGTCACTCGGCCTTCCGGCCTGCCACAGCGTGGCAGAACGCCTCCGCCGGGACGGGCTGGCGCTTCAGGCCGGGACCTTCCCATTCCACGCTGAGCGACGGCTCGGCCACGCCGTTGTAGTAGAGGACCCGGATCGGGTGCTTGCCCGCAGCCAGCGCCGCCGTGCCGCTGGCCTCGCGCGTGGCGAGGGGTGGGGCATGCTCCAGCACGACGCGCCCGCCAATCCAGACCTTGACCGCGCCGCCGGTGTCGGCGTGGAAGGTGTAGGTGCCCTCCGCGGGCACGTCGATGTAGCCGGCGAAATGGATGCCGAAGGCCTTGTCGCGCTTGCGGCCGGAGATGTCAAAGCCGTTGGTGATCGCGGTCGCGTCGGCGGCGCGCGGCTGGCCGGTCCTGAACCAGCCGCCGAACTCCCACCACGGCGACTCCTTGTACGAAGCAACCAAGCCCGGCTGCAGTGCGTCCGTCTCTGCCGGCGCGGCCGGGGGCGCGAACTTCAACTGCGCCGTGCTCAGCGGCGCGTAGTGCCCCTGCGCCAGGCAGACTGCCTTGATCGTGGCGTCCTTGTCGACCGCGATGGGCTCCTTGTACAGCGGGGACGATTTGCTGGGCGAGGAACCGTCGGTCGTGTAGCGGATCTCGCACACATCGAGCATCGGGGCCTGCGAGTTGGCGGCAATCGTCACCTTGAGCTTGTCGCCGGGCTTGGCCGTGCCGCCCTGGGGCGCGATGC
>CAZMDT010000038.1:0-14713 GCA_964564965.1 uncultured Planctomycetaceae bacterium
GTCAGCTCGTTCCGCCCGACGTCGAGCCGCCACCAGCCGATCTGCCCCACTTCCTGGGCGCGGGCGAGGTCCTCGCGGCGTTGGTACAGCTCATCCTCGGCCCGCTTGCGCTCCGTGATGTCCCGGCCATACAGGTTCGCGTAGCCTTCCGCGGGCACGGGTGCCACAGCCACCCGGAAATGCGTGCCGTCCAGATCGCCTTCCCACTCCGATTCCCGCCCCTGCGCAATGGCGTCGGCCACCAGCCGCCGCAAGGGGCCCTGGGCGAGGGGCTGCCCGACGGCGCACCGCCAGGCGGGATGCTCCGCCGCGGCGGGGTTCCGGTACAGGACGGCTCCGTCGGTGGCTACGCGGACGACGGGATTGGGGTTCTCCTCGGGGAACCGGGCGAGCCAGCGCGCCCGCTCTTCGCTTTCCCGCAGCGCCTGCTCGGCCTGCCTGCGCGCGGTGATGTCGTAATTCACCCCCACCGCGCGCAGGGGGCCCGCCGCGGCCGGCTCGTGGCGGTACAGCCACCCGCGGGAGGCCAACCACCGCACCTGCCCGTCCTCCCGAACGATCCGAAACTCATCGACGAACTCCCCGCCCTCGGCAAGCCACCGTCCGGCGTGCTGACGCACCCGGGGCAGGTCCTCTTCGTGGATGTACTCAAAGAGGGTCTCGCTGGTGACAGGCTCGGCAGGATCGCGGCCGAGCAGGCCATAGAGCGTAAGGCTCCAGCAGGTCTCGCCGCTCTGGAGGTCGCGGTCCCACAGGCCGATTCCCCCGCCTTCCAGGGCGAGGCGCAGGTGCTCTTCCTGGATCCCTGGTTCGGCGTGGGTCCGCTCGTCCGAGGCGCCCTCAGCGGCCGCCGCATCGCCTGCCGCCGTCTCGGCCGACGGCTTCCTGCCCGGCGACCTGTTGCTGCGTTTCTTCCGCGCTGTCACGATGCCGGCTCCGTGCGGGCGGCCGCGCACGAGGAAACGGTTCCGAGCTGGGGGGCCCGCTTGACTGTGCCGGCGCCGCTCATCACTCAATGCTCAGGCTGTGGACGCCTTTGAGGCCGGAGAGAATGCCCCAAAGGTCGTCGGGGCTGCTGGCTGCGGAGGAGACGTACAGCGTCGCGGTCTCACGGCCGGCCTGGGCGTCGCGCGAGACGCCCCAGTCCAACACGCGGATCCCGTGCTCCCACAGCGCCTTGCGTATGTCGGCGGCGCCTGGGGCGGCGCCCAGTTCCGTGGTCACCGTCACCGTCTTGTACCACCGCGAGGCCACGTGGCGGTCCACCCACGACATGAAGTACAGGACGACCAGAACGATCAGCGTGGCGCACGCGGCCAGCTCATACAGCCCGAGCCCCGCGGCAAGACCGACCGCCGCCGTGCACCAGAGGCTGGCCGCCGTCGTCAAGCCGCGCACCCCGGCGCCGTGGCTGATGATCGCCCCCGCGCCGAGGAAGCCGATGCCCGTCATGACGCCGTAGGCCACGCGGGTCGGATCGATGCGGACTGCCCCCGGCGCCGACCCCCCATAGCTGCGGACGAACTGAAGCCCCAGCACCATGGCCAGCGACGCCCCGACGGCCACGAGCGTCTGCGTGCGGAAGCCGGCGCTGCGTCCGCGGCGCTCGCGTTCGAGGCCGACGGCCCCGCCCAGCACAGCCGCCGCCACGAGACGAATCACGCACCGAAGTAGCCAGGGCAGCGCCGCCATCGCTTCCGAAAGGTACATGGTTCGCCGATGCCTCTTGTTGCCGCGCCCGGCTCATCTGCGGGCGCCGGCCATGATCTCCTCGACGCGGTGATCCATGGCGTCCTGGTCGCGACGGAAGCTGTTCCAGCCCGCCAGGCTCATCAGGCTGTCCAGGGCGACCTGCCCGTCTGCCAGTTCCCGGCGCCAGTTGGCCACCGAGGGTATTTTACCTTCCTCGGCGCTGGTAGCCACCTGCTGGTCGGTCCATTTCACCAGAACGTCGCCGCAGCCGTGGCGCCGGCAGAAGCGCCTCAGCCGCACCGGAGTGAACGTGTCCAGCCGCCGCCGCTCCAGCGCCTCGGCGCAGGCGACGACCTCCTCATTGAGGTCCCAGAGCGAGCCAAGCCGGAGGCCCCCCGCCTGTGCCTCGTCCACGCTGACGTCGAACGTCTCGCCGGTCATGTCCCGCAGGTCGCCCGGCTCGACGCCGCAGTCCAGGAACTCCCGGGCCACCTTGGGCGGCATGGTGATCACGTCCACGCCGGCGAGGTCGGCAACCTGCCGGGCCTCGCGCAGGCCGGCGGCGATCTGCCGGGTCCGGATGCCGTGCCGCTCGCGCAGCGCCCGAACGACCTGCTGCGAGGCCAGCGTCGCCCGCTCGCCGACGTGCTCGCCGGAGCCCAGGCCGTTGTCCACGACGACGCGGTTGAGCCGCCCCAGGAACACGTTGACGAACGCCGGGCGGGCCACCCGCGCGATGAGGTAGTTCTGGCGCGCGGAGAACCCCAGCGTGTGGTTGACGGCGACTCCCTCTTCGGAGGCGCGGCGCGCGGCCAGCAGCCCGGCCGCCGAGAAGGGGAGCTTTACGTAGAACCGGTCGGGGCAGATGGCGTGGAAGCGCCGGGCGTAGTTGATCGCGCCTTCGAGGTCGTCCGTCAGGCTCGTGTGCTCCTCGACGGAGACGTGGGCGCCGAACCGCGCCGCGAGCCTCAGCGCGTGGTGCGTGTTCAGGATGAAGGCGATCTCGATCTTCCGCTCCTCCTCGCCCAGCAGCGGATAGTCGTCGAGAAGCGCCGCGGCCCGCTCGATCAGCCCGTCATAGTGGCCCTTCTGTATCTCGCGGCTGAGGAGCGTGTTATTGGTGGTCAGGCCGGTGAACTCGCGCGTCCAGACCTCCGAGATCGCGTCGATATCGCCGGAATCCAGCCACAGCTCCGTGCCCAACTCGCGCAGGCGCCGCCACAGCGGATGGCTGGGGCAATGGGCGGCCCACCTGGCGTCCTTGCCCGGGCGGCCCTGGCGGGCAAGCTCTTCGGCCTTCCGGCCAAGCTCGGAGTCGTGATCCGTAATCGACATCCTCTCTGCCCCGCGTGTGTGGTTCACAAGTCGGCCGCCCGCCCGGCCGCGCCCAGCCGCGCTGCGGCGTCTCGTGATGTTGCAGATCAGCCGGTGGACCCACGCCTCCGCGCCGGGGGCGTCGCCGTCGTCGACGACCAGCGCCAACGGATCGACGCCCTCGGGCACGCCTTCCCGTCGTGGCGAGGACGACACGTTCCGGACCCCCGGGCTGGAAGGTCGGGGATGGCCCGGTCGGCTTTGAGCGCGCCGCTGTGGATGAGATTGGCCATGGCAGGGGGGCTCTGCTGTGGTGTTCGGCCGCTTCCTTCCCGCCCGAATAGCAGTATACGCGGCCCGCGCCGGCCCCCCTGCGCCGCGGCGGCTTGCCATCGCCGGGGGGATCAGGACGACGGGTTCGCGCGGGGGCCCGGCCGGCGCCCCCGGCTGAGTCTGTCGGCCGCCGGGAAATCACCCCCGGAGGTGGAATTGGGCAGGCCTGTGCCGCCGACCGCGTGCGTGGACATCTTGGTGACCGGGAACTGCAACCGGGCGCGTGGGGAGGTGGGCGTGGCGGGGCTGGGCCTGGTGCCGGCGGCGGCGCGACGATGCTCTTGCCGGAGCCGGCAGCCCGGCCGGGAGGCGTTCGCTCTTACCTGCATTTCTCGCGACAGGAGAGATGGATTATTTGCTTGACTTCCCGGGCGGGGCTGGTATATTGAGACCGGTCCCAAATGCAACCCGTCTGAACTGCCTGATGTGGGAGCCCTGAATGGCCGGGGCAACACTTGGCGAAATCGCCCGACGGTCCCGGGTATCGCGCGCCACAGCCGCACGAATCCTGAGTTCAGACGTCGAATATCGACGACCCGTCTACGCCAGGCGGGCCAAGCGAATCCGCCGCCTCGCCGCGGAGCTTGGCTACCGCCCGAACGCCGCCGCCAAGGCCATCTCCACCGGCCGGTTCAGCAACGTCGGCCTGCTGATGGGCACGTTCTACGAGCGGAGCAACTTCACGCGGGAGCTGCTGCGGGGCATCCACGACGCCCTGGCCGAGGAGGGCACGCACCTGACGCTGACGTTCCTCAGCGACGAGCAGCTTGCCGACGACACTTGCCTGCCGAAGTTTCTGCGGGAGCAGATGGTGGACGGGCTGCTGATCAACTACACGCACGGCATTCCCCCGCACATGCGGGAGGCCATCGCCGGCGCCGCCCTGCCCGTGGTCTGGGTGAATGTCAAACGCCTCAACGACTGCGTCTATCCCGACGACCTCGATGCCGGCGGCAGGGCCGTGCGGTATCTCGTCGAGCACGGGCACCGGCGGATCGCCTTCGCGGATTTCGTCCACGGCCCGGAGAACGAGTTCGTGTCGCACTACAGCGCGCTGGACCGCCGCGAGGGCTGCGCCGCCACCATGCGGCAGGCCGGGCTGGCGCCACGGCTCCTCGGGGGGCGCAGGCGGCTGAGCGGGCCGGAGGCGACGCGGCTGGCGACGGCCGCCCTGCGCGACCCCGCGCCGCCGACGGCCTGCGTCTGTCAGAGCCCGCGCGACGCCGCCCTGCTGCACCTGGCGGCCAGCGGCGCGGGCATCGGGGTGCCCGAGGGGCTGTCGCTGATTACCTTCGGCGGCGAGCGGCTCAACGAGAGCCTGCTGGAGTGGACGCGGCTGGTCGAGCCGCGCGAGGCGGCCGGCCGGGCGGCGGCGGAGATGCTGCTCGAGCGCATCGACCACCCCGAGCAGGCCTGCCCGGCGCGGACGGTGGCGTATGGGCTGATCGCGGGCGAGAGCACGGCCGGCCCCCCGCGGGAATGAGGCGCCGCCCGCTCGGGCACCACGGAACAACGGATGGACGAACGATGGCTCAGTTTCGCCAGCAAGGAGAATCGCGGAAGCCTCTGCAGAAGGAGAGAACGATGAGAACGAGGAGACGGGATGGAGCGCTTCTGTTGTGCGCGGGCGCCGCGGCGCTCGGCGTTCTGCTCATGGCGGGGGCGGGCCCCCTGAAGGCGGCGAGCATCACTGGCAGCATCGACCCCTGGAGCGACAAGCCGACGGACCTGACGCCGCTGGGCGGGCTGGATTGGCACGTGTGGGACAGCAGCGACACGACCACGCCGGAGAACACCAAAAGCGGAGGCAGCGGCATCGGGGCGCTCTCGACCACGCCCGGCTTCGACGGCGTGAAGCCGAACAGCTTCGAGTACCTCACCTACACCGACGGCACCTCCCCGGCCAGCGGGTCGGTGCAGAACGCCGCCCTCAACATCGATTTCAGCATCGACGGCTCCGGGCAGCACAGCATCAGCATCGACGCCTCCGACACGGAGACGCGGATCGCGCGGTTCTTCGTCTCGGGCTGGCGGCTGGACGGCGGCGAGGGCGATTTCACCGCGTCGCTCTCGGGCGGCGGGGCGGCGCCCTACAGCGTGGACATTCCCGGCCCAGGCGGCGGCGCCGGGGCGGCGACCTCGCGGATCATCACGGTGGAGTTCCTGGCGGACGGGCCGGGGCAGACGCTGGACGTGGTGATGTCCGACAGCGGCGACATCAGCAGCAGCCGCTACCTCCGCCTGCACGCGGTGGCGCTGGAGGCCGTGCCGCCGGCGATCATCCCCGAGCCGGCGACGCTGTGCGCGCTGGCCGCGGGCGCGGCGGGCCTGGCGGGCTACCTCCGCCGGCGCAGAAGGGCGCGGTTCGGAAGCTCCACGGAACATGCAAGGGAGAAGCTGACCATGAAGACGGGAACAACGATCCTCTTGGCCGTAGTGGCGGCAGTGATGCTGGCGGCCCAGGCGCATGCCGGCATCGTGAGCGACACCATTACCGACACGCCGGAACTGCTTGCGGGAAACTTCTCGCCTGAGGCCACGCCCGCGCAGTCCAACATGGACTCCGGCGGCGACGGCCCGGGGTCCATCATCGACCAAGACTTCGACACCCGTGTGTACACCAAGCACCAGAACTACCCGGGCATCGTCACGCTCACCTGGTCCGAGGCGAAGGTGATCGACACGGTCTGGCTGGTGCAGCTCAGGACAAGCTCGTGGCGGCTGTCCTACTGGGATGACGGTGCGGCCGACTACGCACTGATCGGAGAAGGCACCTACAGCAAGGCCGACAAGCGAACGCAGAAGCTCACCATCGACCCGGTCACGACGACCGGCCTGAAGTACGAGATTCTGGGCCGCTCCGGCAGCGGCGGGCAGAGGGCGTACCTGTACGAGGTGCAGGCTTCCGGTCCGCAGGCGGCGGCCATCCCCGAGCCGCTGACGGCGTGCGCCCTGGCGGCCGGCGCGGCGGGCCTGGCGGGCTACCTCCGGCGGCGCAGAGCGGCCCGCGCATAGCGCTTGCCAACCAGAGGAAGAACCCAAGTGAGGCCTGAGCTTAAGAGGAGAAGGACGATGAGACGGACGACGACAGCGATCGCGCTGAGCCTGGCGGCCTTGCTCGCCGCAGCGCCAGCCGGCGCCGGAACCATCCTGATCGTGACCCCCGACGCCGCCGCAGAGGGCGCTTACGAGGCATTCCTCGAGTCGGCCGCTGGCGGCAGTCACACCGTGACCGTCACCGAGGGCTACACGGGCCCCCTCGACGCCGCGGACAAGGCCGAGCTGAACGCCTACGACCTGGTGATCATGAAGAGCGCCTCGTCGGACTACTTCTATGCCGACGACTGGAACGGGCTGACGGTTCCGGTGATGCTGAACCATTACGGCCTCGCCGCGAGGAACGGGGGGCGGTGGGACTGGATCGAGCGCGACGCCGGAGCGACTTCCACCCGCACCGAGGCCATGAGGGCGCTGGACACGGGCCACCCCATCTTCGACGGCGTCACTCTCATAGGCGGCGAGGTCGCCCTTCATAGCCCCCTGGTGGAGCTCAAGTATTTCCCCTCGGGCGTGGCAGGAACGCAGCTCGCGGAAACTGGCGGGACTTCCGACGCCCGTGCCTGGCTCGTCCTCTTCGAGGCCGGCGTGAAGTTCAACTCATCGAGCGAGCAGACACCGGCCGCGGAACGATGCTACTTCCCCCTCGTCGGCGGCAACGGCCATGACATCATGATCGACATCACCCCCGACGGGCGGAAAGTGCTGGCCAACACGGTGGACTACCTGATCGGCGGCGAGGCCGCGGCGGCCATCCCCGAGCCGGCGACGCTGTGCGCCCTGGCGGCGGGCGCGGCGGGGCTGGCGGGCTACGTCCGGCGGCGCAGAACGGCCCGAGCGTAGCGCGCGGCCGGCGGACTGGAACAAGAGAACCGACGCCTCGCGGCGGCGGAGCCGCGAGGCGGGAAGTGCGGACATGGCGAGAGTATCGGACATTAGGCAAACGGAGACGCGGCCGGCAAGAGGCACGGCCGCCAGAGAAGAAGGAGAAAAGACCATGCAGAAGCGAACGACCCTCCAGGTGATTGTCGTGCTGGCCGTTGCGGGCCTCGTCGTCGGCAGCGCCAACGCGAACGGCTACGGGCCCAACCTGGCGCTGTGGAACGTGGACCCCTTCGCCACGGCCACGGCCGCGACGAACCAGACCGCCCACGGCGGCGACGGGTACAAGGGCGCCATCGACGGCGACACGGCCACCATCTGGCACGGCTGGAACACGGGCAATCCCCCCAACGCCAACGCCTGGTGGGAGATGAGCTGGACGGGCGGGGCGCAGTCGTTCGACCGGATCGTGCTGGTCAGCTCGCGGGCTCTGTCGGACGGCGAGCACTCGGCCGCCGGCGAGATCGGCGACTTCCAGCTCTTCCTGGACGGCGACCTGGTCAACCCGGTGATGTTCTCCGACGGCTCGACGACGGCCGGCGGCAGCGGCACCTACGACCTGATGAGCACCGAGACCGCCACCACGATCCGGGTGAAGTGGTCCACCGTCGCCGCCGGACAGCACCACGCGATCCTCAACGAGTTCGAGGTCTACGCCGCCTCGCCGACGATCATTCCCGAGCCGGCCACGCTGGGCGCGCTGGCGGCGGGCGTGGCGGGCCTGGGCGGCTACATCCGGCGGCGCAGAGCGGCGCGCTCGTAGCGCGGCCGCCGGAGATGCGGACGAAAGCCCGGCGCAGGGCGCGCCCGGGCCTTCAGCGGCCGCGGGGCGGTGACGGACCTGCCGAAGGCCGGACATGGACGACAGACCGTGGACATCCGGGCGGCCCGACCGCGGCGCAGCGACACGTGGGTGGGGGGCCTGCCCGGCGGGCCGGGCGTTCACCCTTATCGAACTGCTGGTCGTCATCTCAATCATCGCGCTTCTGGTGACGATCCTGATGCCCACACTCGAGCACGCGCGAGAGCTGGTGAAGGTCACCCTCTGCAGCAGCAACCAGAAGGGCCTGGGCACGGCCTTCGTGCTCTATTCGGGAGAAGGGTCGGGCTATCTGCCGCCCGCCTGCCAGAAGTACCCCGACGGCAGTTGGACCAAGACCTGGGTCCACCAACTGGTTGACCTGGACCTCCTCGACAGCCGGTGGAACGAGGACGAATACTGGCAGGCGATCTGGGTCGACCTGCTCCGCTGCCCGTTGGCCGGCAACATGCACCTGCGTTACGCCTCCGGCAGCGGCGGCGACGTGCCCCCGCCGCGGGGCGGCGCCATCTCCGGGCACTACAACGTGCAGTACTACATCTTCGGCACCTGGGGCCGGAAGTCCGGGAACCCGCGCATGACGCGCCTCGGCGAGCTGACGCGCCCCAGCGACGTGGTGCTCCTGAGCGACTGCCGGCACTTCTGGCCGAACTACGGGCCCGCCGCCTTTCCCCCCATCGGCCACGTGCCCTACGGGGGCTGGCACGCCGACCACTCCCTCGACATCTACCACCCCGACCAGCGGATGAACGTGCTTCACGGCGACGGGCGGGTGGACGACTATCGCTACCTCGGCGACATCGTGCGCACGTGGCCGTCGGGCTACATCTACGAGGACGGGTTCGACGAGGCGGCACAGGACCTGATCTGGACGCGCGAGGAGATGGGGCTGATCCAGAAATGGTGAGTTGCCACGGCATGGCGCGGCGGGCTTTCACCCTTGTCGAGCTGCTGGTGGTGATCGCGATCATCGCCCTGCTGGTCAACATCCTCACGCCCACGCTCGCCCGGGCGAGGGAGTTGACGCGGCGGGCCGTGTGCGGGGCGAACCTGCGGCAGTTGACCACCGGCATGCTCTTCTATGCCGACGCGCAGGCCGGCCAGGCGCCGCCGGCCTACCGGACCACCTCGCCGATGAACTTCTACTTCCTCTATTACGACAACCGGATCCCGCGCAATCTGGCGCACCTGTTCGACACGGAGATCATCTCGGAGCGGAGCGTGTACTACTGCCCGTCCCGCCCGGGCCCGGGGCAGGGGGACGATCCCTTCACGGAAACCCATCCCCTGAACGTGTGGGGCGGGCAGCGCGTGCGGACCCCGTACACCACCCGCTTCTTCGAGATCAACGGGCGCCGCCCCGTCAGCGGCGTCCCGTACCCCTGGACTCCGCTGGGCTTCGCCGGCCGGGCCGTCTACGCCGGGCAGTTCGCCGTGGACGGCTGGCGCGACGGCGCCATCGTCCAGTACCAGGCCCACAGCGGGGAGGGATGGAACGTGGCCAACGGCGACGCGTCGGTCCGCTGGACCGCGCCGGGGCCGCTGGCGCAGCAGGCCTCCTCCCGGACCCGCACCGAGGCCGAGATGCTCCTGCTTTGGGATGAGATCGACACCCGCTGACGGGAGGTGGCGGCGAGGCCCCCGGGCAGGCGCTGCGACGTCAGCGGAGCGGACGGAATGCCGATGTCCGGAAGATTCGACAGCACGTTTACCCTCGCCTTCAATCACGACTGCTCGGGCCTGCTGGCCGAGCTGGCCGGCACGGCAATGACCGAGCAGGACGCCGCGGACGTCCTGGTGGGGCCGCTGGCTGACGGCCCGGTGTCCGTGATTGATCTGTGCATCGGGTCGGCGGCGGTCAACAAGTGCCGCACGCGTCACGACCGCCCGATGACGCGCGACCTGCTCGCCCGCAGCCTCGCCGCCACACCGGGCATGCTCGACCCCGGCATCGACCCGGGGCGCTTCCTCAGCCAGGGCGACGTGGTGGAGCACTACAACGCCCGGCCGCGCGACCTGCTGGATATCGTGCTCGCTGCCGGGCACGCCCGCGGGCTGCACGTCTTCGGCAACGTCCGCCTGAACCACTCCTGTTCCCCGCTGTGGATGGAAGGCGTGCCGGGCGCGCCGATCGCGGACGGCATGCGGCGCGACTTCCGCCACGAGGCCTACCGGGAATTCCTGATCGAGCTGTTCGAGGACCTGCTGGGGCGGGACGTGGACGGCGTGTCGCTGGATTTCGAGCGCAAGGCCCCGTTCTTCGCCGAGGACGCCCCACAGGACGAGCGTTTCGCCGCGTGCCGGCGGTTCCTCAAGCGCGTGCGGGCGCTGACGGACAAGCCGATAGTCGTCCGGGTCGCGCATGACCGGGCGAAGGGCGAGCGCCAGGGCCAGCGGCCCGAGCACTGGATGGCTGAGGGCCTGCTGGACGTCGTGGTGCCGGCGACGCATAACCACGAGCCGGACGCGCTGGACTGGGGATTCGACCGGTTCCTGGCGGCGCGCGACCGATCGCCGCGGCCGTGCAAGGTCTGGCCTCAAATCTGGCCGACGGCGGCGCCGTGGCGTCAGCGTGCCGGGCGGTTCCACTCCGACCGCCGGGTGCAGGCACGCATCGACGACCTGAAGCGGCGCGGCGCCGACGGGGCGTACCTGTTCAACTTCCACTGCCTCGGGAACGACCGGCTTCGGTCGTTCCTGGCGAGGCTTGGGTCGCAGACGAAGGCGGCTGTGCCGTAGACGGAGCGCCCATGCCGACCGGCACAGCCCAAACACGCAGGCGCGGCTTCACCTTGATCGAGCTGCTGGTCGTCGTGGCGGTCATCGCCCTGCTGCTGACGATCCTGATGCCCTCGCTGGAGCGGGCGCGGGAGCTGGCGCGGGCGGTGGTCTGCATGAACAACGTCCGCCACCTCGGGCAGGGCATCCAGTTCTATGCCCTCGACTACGACGGGCACATCCTCCCCCACGACTACCGCGACCACAACTACGGGCAGCCGCCCTGGTCGCCGCGCAATTGGCACAAGTATCTCGTCGACAGAAACTTCGGTTACCTCGACGGATCGCAGGACCTGGTCGGCAACAAGACGATCCACCGGCCGGACATGGACAAGCTGACCTGTCCTTCCTCCGACTACGCCCGCCAGCGGGACGGCATCTCACACTACGGCGTTGGCCTCTGCTATACGGCCAATGCCCGAGTCATGGTCCAGTACTGGGGGCCGAACGCCTCCAAGCTCAACAAGATCCCCCAGTTGCAGGACTACGAACGCCCCTGGGAGAAGCTGCTGCTGACCGAGCGCGATCCCCGCCTGGGGGCGGACTTCGGCCATCCGAACGTAGCCACCCGGCCCGGCGACGGCAAATTCCCGCTGCCTGACATGGAACCGCGACACGGCGACCTCGACCACATGAACGTCCTCTACCTGGACTGGCACGTCACGCGGGAGCGGTTCGAGGACGTGGCGCTTGAGGCAGACAGGTGGTAACGCCCCTCCCGCCCGCCAGGACGTGAGGAACACGTCCTGCTGCGCGAACATCATGTCAGCTCTCCCCGCCGTCGTTCTCCGCCGTCCGTGACGGCGCCTTGCCCGCCGGCGGCTCCTGCCACCCGTCCGTGAACGCAGCAAGCTGGGCGAGAACCTGCCGTGTGTCGTGCGAGCCTGTCACCGGCGCCACGCGCTCGACGGGCACCTCCGGCGGGAAGACGTCCCACAGGTGCCCGGCAGTCGCGTCCGGGCGTGAGGCCAGGCGGCGGGCGATGTCTTCCGTCGTGGCGGCCCCATCCGGCCAGGCGGGGAAGCACGCTTCGTCGGGGGCGAGCATCGCCGGATCGTCGGGCGCGGGCGCGGTTACGGCGGGCGCCAGGTCCAGGTGCTTGCCCAGGAACTCGCCGGCCAGCAGGATGCGGCGGTCGTCCCACGGGTGCGGGCCGGGGACGAGTTCGGCTCGGAACCGCTCGGCCGCGCCGCGGCAGGCGTACGCGAAGGCCACGCGGCGGGCGACGCGGCGGAAATGGTCGGCGGGGAAGAAACAGTCGTCCTGCCCCTGGAAGATCATCAGCGGCCGAGGGGCGAAGCAGGCGAGCAGTTCCCACATCTCGAGCCTGCCGGCCACGCCCGGCCAGAGGGCACACGCGCAGAGCGCCCGCTCCTTGTGGCAGGTATAGGCCTGCGAACTCGGGTGGCCGGAGCTGACGGTGCAGGCGAGGTCGTCATCGAGGGCGGCGAGGGTCATCGCCAACGCGCCGCCGCCGGAGTTTCCGACGACGGCCGTGCGGGCGGCATCGGCCCAGGGCTGCTGCCGCAGCCATCGCAGCCAGGCCGTCGCCTCCATGGTGATCAGCCCCTGGACGGTCAGGCCGCAGGCGAAAACGCCCCACGGCGTGCGGTGCCCCATGGGCTCGCGCTCGCCCTGCCCGAGGTTGTCTGTGGCGAGCACGTTCGCCCCCGCCCGCGCGAGGTGGATGCCCATCCGCTGGTAGGTGGGGTTGAGCTTGGCGAACCCCCCGTGCCCGCAGCACAGCAGGACCGCCGGCCGGGGCCGGTCGGAGGTGTCCGGCTGCCAGAGGACGGCCGCGGCGGAGGTCCCTGGCCAGGTCTCGGCGGCCAGCCGCCGGACGACCAGGCGGCCGCGCTGCTGCGCCTCGTCCGACCGCACGGCTACCGAGGGCGTCCAGGCGTCTTGCACACGGAGCACGTCCCGCAGCGCGTCCCGCACGGCCCGCCGGTCGCGTTCAAGCCACGGGCGGCGCTGGGGCATTGCCGCCACGGCCGCCGAAATGCGCGCGTGGTACCGCTCCAACGCCTCGTGCGTAGCCGCGACGGCCCGGGCGTCCGTCACGCTCGCCGTGGATCGGCTGTTGCCCATTTCACTTCGTCGGCGGCCCTCAGCGCTTGTCGCTTTCGGTGTGGACGAACACTTCCGGCGGCATGACGCGCTTGTTCACGCCCGGGCCCTCGTACATCGCCACCATCCGCCCGTAGTCGCTGTGGTTGAACCAGTCCACGCGGATGCCGTGCAGCCCGGCCGTCAGGTTCACCGAGCCCGACCGCTCGCTCGGAGAGCTTTTCCGCCCGTCGTTGACCACCACACGGGCGCCGTCGATGTAGATGATCGCCCCGTCGTCGCAGTTGGCGTAGAAGGTGTATTTGCCGTCCCGGAGGATCTTGACGTAGCCCTGGAAGACGCCGCCGAGGCTCTTCCCGGCGGGCGGCTCGGGGAAGGTGACGGCCCCCTGCGACCGCTTGGTGTGATGGAACATCCACGGCGTGGTGGTGACGGACACGGGCGTCAGGCGGGTGAAATCGGGCACGCGCTGCGGGTTGTCCAGGTAGTAGTACGACACGCGCAGTCCCGGCTTCGTCGCCGTCGGGCCGTCGTCCTTGATCCCCAGGCGCAGCAGCTCCTCCAGCACGCGCTGGAGGCCCAGCGTCGCCTTCGTTCGCGGCAGGTCGTGGGCCTCGTGCATCGCCAGGAAGCGCCGGTAGCTGTCCGCCGACCGCTTCAGCACCGAGGCCTTCGCGTGCTCCGACGCCTTCGCCGCCAGCCCGGCGTACCAGTCGCCCATGCCCAGGGCGTCGTCCTCGCCGACGGCCTCGATGCCCTTCGCCGCCAGCGGCACGTACCGGCGGAAGTCCGCGTCCATCTCCGGCGAGAGGTACCGGGCGGCCTCGGCGGCGTCGCCCGCCTCGAGCAGCAGCAGACGGACGAGCTGGTCGCGGGCCTGCGTGTCCCACTCGTCGGCGACGAGGCGGCGCTTGAACATTTCGATCCGGGCGGCCGTGCTGACGCGCCAGTTCAGCCGCCCGAGGACCGCGTCGATTGCCTTCTGCTGCGCCTTCGCGTCGGCCGTCTCGGCGAGATCCTGCGCGCGCCGGGCGAGGGCGAGGGCGTCGTCGACCTTGTCGGCCTGCTCCTTGTCGGCGGCGACGGCGAGCAGGTCGGCGACGAGCTGCCGGCCGATCCGGGTCCGCTCCTCGCCGCGGGCGCCGGCGTATTGCCGGGTGTGAATGGCGAGCAGCTTCTCCCGGCAGTCGGGGCGGCGGTGGGAGTAGGTGTTGGCGAGCAGCGTGAGGGCGTCGGCGGCGGTGCCCCACCCGTCGGGGTGGCTCATGCCGAGCTCGTAGGCCTTGTCGCACAGCAGCGCGCGCAGGCGGCGCTGGGGGGTGTTCTTGGCGGCGGCGAGCAGGCGGGCGGACAGGTCGCGATCGTCACGCTTGTCCGGCGTGGCGGCGACGCGCCGGACCTCCTCGCCATAGGCGGCGTCGAACTGCTCCTCCGTGCTGTCGGCGGCCGCCGCGGCGGGCCACGCGACCGCGGCGGACAGCAGCGCAAGCGGCATCAGGCGTCGAAGCATCGCACCGTCTCCCCGGTACTGTTTCGGCAACATCGGCCGTCGGCGCTGAGCCCCCCCGGCCGAGGCCCGCCGCCGGCATTGTACACCCAAGGCCCGATTGTTTCCAACGCGGCGGCGCGGGGGGGTATTGCCGTGACGCGCGCGGCGGGGCGGGGTAGAATCGCTCCGCGATGCACGACCTTCTGGAACGCCTGGACACGCTGGGCTCGCCGCGCGTGGTGCTGGAAGCCCTCTCCACCGGCATTCCCATGATCGTC
>CAZMDT010000039.1:0-14172 GCA_964564965.1 uncultured Planctomycetaceae bacterium
CCGCACGAATTCTCCGGGGGCCAGCGGCAGCGGATCGGCATCGCGCGGGCCCTGGCCTCCGAGCCGGACTTCATCGTCTGCGACGAGCCGGTCAGCGCGCTTGACGTGTCGATTCAGGCGCAGATCCTCAACCTGCTCGGCGACCTCCAGCGCGAGCTGGGGCTGTCGTACCTGTTCATCGCCCACAATCTTGCCGTCGTCGAGCACTTCGCCAGCGAGGTGGCCGTGATGTACCTCGGGCGGATCGTCGAAGTCGCCCCGCGCGACGACCTGTACGAGCACCCGGCGCATCCATACACCGAGGCGCTCCTGTCCGCCGTGCCCACCACTGAGCCCGAGCGGCGCCGGCAGCGCATCCCCGTCCCCGGCGAGATGCCCTCCCCCATCAACCCCCCGCCGGGATGCCCGTTCCACCCGCGGTGCCCGCTGACGCGCCGGCTGGCCGCCGACCTGCCGGCGGGCGAGACGGCCACAATCCTCAGCGAGGGCGAGCCGGTGCGCGTGGTCAAACGCTGCACGCGAGAGACACCGCGGCTTGTGGCCTGCCCGGGGGCCTCCTCGCACAGGCACGCGTGCCTGCTGAGGCAGTCGGACGAGCCCGCCGCGGAGTAGGGAAGGCGGACGGATGGGCGGCCGCCGGCGGGCGGTGCGGCACAGGCCGGGGCCGACTCACTCCGCCTGCAAGTCGATGTGATGGGCGGCGGCCTCGTCGAGCACGACCCAGAGCGTCCCGCCGGCGGGCGCCACCCCCGCCGCGGGCAGGTCCCGCCGGGCGTCCTCGTCGTCGCCGAGCAGGGCCGCGACCGACTCCGCCTTGTCGTCGCCGGTAACGAGGAGGATCACGTGCCGGGCGGCGTTGATGAGCGGCAAGGTGAACGTCATGCGACGGCGCCCGAGCACCGGCACGAAACAGGCCGTCACGAGCCGCTTCCGCTCCGTCAGCGCCTCGCAATCGGGGAAGACGCTCGCCACGTGCCCGTCGCCGCCCATTCCCAGCAGGATCAGGTCGAACCGCGGGATGCCGCCCTCGCCGGCGTCCACGCTTCGGCGCACCAGCTCCTCGTATTCGGCGGCGCCCTCGGCGAGGTCCGCGGCGTCGGCGGGCATCGGGTGGATCCGCGTGACGGGAATGGGAACGTGGTCCAGAAGCGTCCGCTGGATCATGCCGAAGTTGCTCGCCACATCGTCCTGCGGCACGTCGCGCTCGTCGCTGAAGAAGACCTCCACGCTCCCCCAGGACAGCTCGCCGGCCGTCGCCTGCCGGGCGAGAATGCCGTACAGCCTCCTCGGCGTTGTCCCGCCGGCGAGCGCGAGCCAGCAAACGCCCCGCGCATCCACCGCGTCGCGGATAACGGTTTTGATGGTTTCAGCGGCGAACCGCGCCGCCTCGTCGTCGGTCTGCTTGACGATGATCCGCCGGCCTGTCTCGGCATCAGGCATGGCTGCTGGTGCTTATAGCACGTTCTCAGGGCTCATGCCATCGTTTATAAGGGTCGCGGAAGAGCCTGTCGGCGTCGTCCGGCCCCCAGGAGCCCGGAGCGTACGTGGCTAACTTCGGCAAACCGGTGCCGTCCCATCCAGCTTTCACGGCGTCGATAAACCGCCAGCTCGCCTCCACCTCGTCCCCGCGGATGAACGAGGTCGAGTCGCCCGACATGGCGTCCAGCAGCAGGTGCTCGTAGGCCTCCGGCGAGGCCGAGGCGAACGACGCCTCGTAGGCGAAGTCCATTCTCACCGGGCGGATGAGCGGGCGCACACCCGGCACCTTCGCGTCGAACACCAGCGCGATGCCCTCGTTCGGCGAGAGCCGGAAGATCAGGCGGTTCGGGCCACGAACGTCGCAGCCGCCCTCCGTGAACGGACCCGCCCGCTCCCGCTTGAACACCACGACGATCTGGCTGGCCTTGGCGGCGAGGCGCTTGCCGGTGCGAAGGTAGAACGGCACGCCCGCCCACCGCTCGGTCTCCAGGAACAGCCGCACCGCCGCGTACGTCTCCACCGGCGAGTCCGGCGCCACGCCCTCCTCCTCGACGTAGGCCGGCTGCCGGCCCCCCGCCGTGTACTGCCCGCGCACCGTGTTCTCGGCGACCTCTTCCGGCCGCGGCACGCGAATCGAGCGGAGCACGCCGGCCTTGCCGTTGCGCACGTCCTCGCACCGAACGCACGGCGGGCATTCCATCGCCATCAGCGCCAGCAGTTGCAGCACGTGGTTCTGGATCATGTCGCGCAGGGCGCCGGCGGTCTCGTAGTATGGGCCTCGCCGCCCTTCCATGCCGACGGTCTCGGCGGCCGTGATCTCCACCCGATCGACGAACTCGCGGTTCAGCAGCGGGTCGAACACCGCGTTGGCGAACCGGAACACCAGGATGTTCTGCACGGTCTCCTTGCCGAGGTAATGGTCGATGCGAAAAACGTCGCGCTCCTCGAAGTGCCGCGTCACCTGGCGGTTGAGCGCGCAGGCGCTGTCGAGGTCATGCCCGAAGGGCTTCTCCACCACGAGCCGCGCGAAGGCCCCCTGCCGGCCGGGGCGGTTGAGCCCCGCGCGCCCGACCTGCCCGACGAGCTCCCCGAACAGCTCGGGCGTCGTCGCCAGGTACAGCAGGCGGTTGCCGCCGGCGTCGGACTCGGCGTCGAGCTGCTCGACGCGGCGGGCGAGGGCGGCGAACTCCGCGGCGGCGTCGGCGTGGGCGGCGGCGTAGTGCAGCCGCGGCGCGAAGCGCCTCCATGTCTCCTCGTCCACCGGCCGCGTGCGCGAGTGCTCGCGGGCGGCCGCCAGCATCTCCTCGCGGAACGCCTCGTCGCTGAGCGGCCGGCGCGCCACGCCCAGCACCGCCGTGCGGTCCGTCACCAGGTGCTGGCGGGTGAGGTTGTAGAGGGCGGGCACGATCTTCCGCGCGGCCAGGTCGCCGGTGGCCCCGAACAGCACAAACAGCCCGGGCGGCATCGGACGGATGTCCGACGACGCCGCGGCCATCGCGTTGTGCTCCTGCTGCGCCATTTCTGCCGAAAGCTCGCCGGCGCCCGCCGGCCTCGCCCAATTCTACCGCTACCTCCCTGGCCCCGGCGACCGCAACTCGCCCCCGCACGGGCAGCACGCCGCAAGGCCCCCGACCTGTCGTGGCGGGACGGAAGCGGAGGCCCTTCGGCCCGGCTCACTCGGCTGGGCGCCGGCGAGCGTCAGTTGGTCAGCGAGTGGATGGGCGCCGGGATTCGCCCGCCGAGGCCGACGAAGCGCGCGCTGGCGCCGGCGTTGCGCACGGGGATCACCGTGGCCGTGCCGAACAGCCCGCCGAACACCACCCGATCACCCGCCGACGCCCCCGGCACGGGAATCACCCGTACGCCGGTGGTCTTGCTGTTCACCACGCCGATGGCCATCTCGTCGGCGATGATGGCCGCGATGGTCTCGGCCGGCGTGTCGCCGGGAATCGCGACCATGTCCAGGCCGACGGAGCAGACACTCGTCATGGCCTCGAGCTTCTCCAGCACGAGATCGCCGGCGGCGACGGCCTCGGAAAGGGCGGCGTCCTCGCTCACCGGGATGAACGCCCCCGAGAGCCCGCCGACGCTGCTGGAGGCGAACGCCCCGCCCTTCTTGACGGCGTCGTTAAGCATGGCCACCGCGGCGGTCGAGCCGGGCGCGCCGATCCGCTCGATGCCGAGCGCCTTGATGATCTCCCCGACGCTGTCGCCGACCTTCGGCGTGGGCGCCAGCGACAGGTCGACGATGCCGAACGCCACGCCCAGTTCCTCGGCGACCTCCCGCCCGATCAGTTCTCCCACGCGCGTCACGCGGAAGCTGGTGATCTTGATCTCCTCGGCCAGGTCGCCGAGCGTGAGCCGCCCCCCCAGCTCCATCCGCCGCCGCAGCGCGCTGGAGACCACGCCCGGGCCCGACACGCCGATGTTCACGGTGGCCGCCGGCTCGCCCGCGCCCGCGTACGCGCCGGCCATGAAGGGGTTGTCCTCCGGGATGTTGGCGAAGACGACGAGCTTCGCGCAGCCAAAGCCGTGGTCCTCGGCCGTCGCGGCGGCGATCTCGCGGATGACCCGCCCCATCTGCCCGACGGCGTCCATGTTGATGCCGGCCTTGCGGCTGGCGACGTTCACGGAGGCGCAGACGCGCCGCGTCTGGGAGAGCACATGGGGCAGGGATTCGATGACGAGCGCGTCGGCCGGCGTGGTGCCCTTCTGCACGAGCGCGGTGAAGCCGCCGACGAGGTCCACCCCGACGGCGGCGGCCGCGTCGTCCAGCGTGCAGGCGAGCTGAAGCGCCGCGGCCCGCCCGTGCCCGGCAAGCAGGTCGGCCGCCGGCGAGATGGCCAGGCGTTTATTGGTGACGGGGATGCCGTACTTCCGCCCGACGCGGTCGCAGGCGGCGACGAGCCCGCCGGCCTGGGAGACGATCCGGTCGCGGAGCTTCCGGCAGAGGGCGTCGGCGCTGGAGGCGGCGCAGTCGTTGACGTTGAGCGCCAGCGTCACCGTCCGCACGTCGAGGTGCTCGGCGTGCAGCATCTGGATCGTCGAGAGGATTTCGTCCGTCCGCAGCATCGTTTGTGGTACGCCTCGGCGGCTCCTGGACTCGCGAGTTCACGAGCCCGCCGCCGCGCCCGTCGCTCAATCGGGGGGCCGCGCGAATCGCAACTGGTTCGTGGCCACGAAGATGTTCTCGTGCTGGAGGCGCACGGTGAATCCCTGTTCGCGGCCCATCGCTTCCAGGTCGGCCTGGAGCATCGCCAGGTCCAGCCGGCGGGGGATGTCCACCTGGCTGATGAGCACAAACCGCCCGGCCGGCTCGCCGCCGGCGCCGCCCGGCTCGGTGTAGCCGTACAGGTCCACGATGTTGATGCCCTTGCCCGCCAGGTACTCGCTGAACCGGCAGATAACGCCCGGGCGGTCCTCGCCGAAGGCCGTCACCACGAACCGCTCCGCCGGCGCGGACTCGCCGCTGCCCACCAGCACGAACGGTCGCACCTGCACCTGGAACTCCGCGTGCTCGCCCCCCGGGCCGCGCACCTCCGCGGCCAGCCTCTCCGCCGCCGGCGCCTCCGCGAAGCTCACAATCATGATCAGCGTGAAGTACCCACCGAGGACGGTCTGGCTGCACGCATCGATGTTGCCGCCCAGCCGCCCGACCGCTCCGCTGACGGCCGAGACGATCCCCGGGTGGTCGTCACTCATCACGTTCAGCACGTAGGCATGTTCGTGCCCTGTGTGCACGCACCGCATTCTACCGCCCGCGGGTCGGCGGCACGACGGGGTTCTTCCCGGCCCCCCCGGGGGGGGTCGATTTCCCGCGCGCGGCACGCCCCGCGCCCGATACAATGCCCGGCATGGACATTCGCCCAGCACGCGTTGCCGACGCGCAGGCCATCTGCCACCTGGTCAACTTCTACGCCGAGCGCGGCCGCATGCTCCACAAGAGCCTCGAGGACGTCTACGAGATGCTCCGCGAGTTCCTCGTCGCCGAGGAAGCCGACGGCGACGTGACCGGCTGCGTCGCCACGGACATCGTCTGGGGCGACCTGGCGGAGATCAAGTCGCTGGCGGTGGCGGAGCCGCACCGGGGGGAGGGGATCGGCGCGGCGCTGGTGTCCGCGGCGGTGGCCGACGCGCGGCGGCTGGGCATCGCGCGGCTGTTCGCCCTGACGTACGAGATGGAGTTCTTCTCGCGGCTGGGCTTCAAGGTGATCGCCCGCGACCGCCTCCCGGAGAAGGTGTGGCGCGAGTGCCTGGCCTGCCCGAAGGTCGATTCGTGCGACGAGACCGCCATGCTGTTGCAACTCGACGCCCGATAGCCTAACCTGCAGAGGCGCGGGCCGATCCCGGCGGCGGCCCCGGCGGCGCGCATGGCGAATGAGGCACCGATAATCCGTTTGCGGGGCGTCACGAAGGCCTTCAACGGGCAGACCGTCCTGGACGGCATCGACCTGGACGTGGCCGCGGGGAAGGCGACGGTGATCATCGGCCCGTCCGGCTGCGGCAAGACCGTGCTCATCAAGCACATGGTCGGCCTGCTCAGGCCGGACCAGGGGAGGGTGTTCTTCCACGATTACGAGGTCTCCGCGATGGGCGAGCGTGCGCTGGCGGACGTGCGGAGGCGGATGGGGTTCCTGTTCCAGGGCTCGGCCCTGTTCGACTCGATGACCGTCGAGGAGAACGTGTGCTTCCCGCTCCGCGAGCACGGCGAGCAGGGCGACGAGGAGCAGAAGCGCCGCTGCGGGGAGGTCCTCGCGCTCGTCGGGCTCGACGGGCTCCAGCACAAGCTGCCCGAGGAACTCTCCGGCGGACAGAAAAAGCGCGTCGCCCTCGCCCGTGCCATCGCCCTCGGGCCGGAAGTCATCCTCTACGACGAGCCGACGACCGGCCTCGACCCCGTCCGCGCCGACCTCATCAACGAGCTGATGCGGCGGCTCCAGGGAGCCCTCGGCACGACGGCCGTCGTCGTCACGCACGACATGAACTCCGCCCGGAAGGTCGGACAGCGGATTCTGATGCTTCACGAGGGGCGATTCGTCGCCGACACGACGCCGCAGGAGCTGGACCAATTGACCGACGAGGTAGTGGCCCGGTTCGTGAAAGGCCGGGCCAGCCCCCAGGAGCTCGCCGAGCTGGCGGGCGGGCAGTTCCTATCCGCCCGCGCCGGCGAAAACCGCACGGAGGCGCCCAGATGACGGAACGAACGCAGAACATCGCCGTGGGACTCACGGTCGTCGTCGCGCTGGTCTTCCTCGCGGCCATGGTGCTCATGTTCACCGGGCTGCCGGAGCTGTTCCAGCGCGGCTACCAGATCCGGATGGCCTTCGAACGGACGGGCGACGTCCAGCCGGGCGACCCGATCTACCTGGCGGGCATGACGATCGGGCGCGTCACGGAGGTCAGCTTCGCCGATCCGACGGACGTGTCGAAGGGCGTCATCTTCGTGGCGCGGATCGACAGCAGCATTCACCTGCCGGGCAACGTGCAGGGACACATGTTCACGCGGGGCATCGCGGGCACGCCGTACCTGGCGCTGATTCCGGACGGCCCGTCGCTGAAGGACCCCGCCACCGGCAAGGTCCTCGAGTACGTGCCCACCGATCGCGTGATCACCGTCGCCGGGATCCAGCACGCCGGCGGGGCCATCCCCGAGGAGGTCCTCGACGCCCTGAAGAATCTGTCGACGCTGGCGGGGAAGGCGGACGCGCTGCTGACGGATCTGGGACCGGCACTGCGGAACGTCCGCGAGATGAGCGAGAAGGCGACCCCCGTACTGGAGGGCTTCGGGCGCCTGGCGAACAACCTGAACGCGCTGTTCGAGGCCCCGCCGCCGGGCGTGACGACCGCCCCGGCCGCCGCCACGACGCAGCCGGCCGCGCCAACCAGCCGCCCCGCCCCATCCGCCGGCACCGGCCCGAAGGGCATGCTGGCCAAGCTGGGCGCCGCCCTCGACGGCCTGAGCGACATCCTCGGCGATCCCGAGAACCGGCAGAACATGAAGGCGGCGCTGGCGAGCCTTGCGGCCACGGCCGCCGACGCGCGGGAAGCGCTGGCAGCGCTCAAGGGGTTCTCGGATGAAGCCAAGACGGCTGCCGCCGAGGCGCGCCAGACGCTCCGGCAGCTCGGGCAGCGGGCGGACAGCTTCGCGCGTCGCGGCGAGGACCTCGCCCAGAAGCTGATCACCGACGCCGAGAAGCTCTCCGGCGTCCTGTCCGCCGTCGACCGCGTCGTCGTCGCGATCGAGAAGGGCCAAGGCACCGCCGGGCAGCTCCTCAATGACAACCGCCTCTACGAAAGCCTGCTGGCGGCCTCGAAGGAGCTGACCGCCACGCTGACGGAGTTCCGCAAGCTGCTGGAGGAATGGGGCAAGAGCGGCGTGCCATTGAAGCTGAAATGACGGCGGCGCCCGGGCGCCCGCCGCGCCGCCGGGCGCTACGCTCCCCGCTCAACCGCCGCCATCACCTCGTCCGGCACGTCGAAGTTCGAGTAGACGTTTTGCACGTCGTCGTGCTCCTCGAACGCCTCCATCAGGGCCAGCACCTGCTTGGCCTTATCGCCTTCGACGGAGACGCTGCTGGTCGGCACCATGGCGATCTCCGCGGACTCGGGCTCGATGCCGCGGTCGGCGAGGGCCTGCTTGGCGGCCGAAAACGCGCCCACCTCGCAGGTGATCTCGAACAGGTCGCCCTCCTGGCGGACGTCATCGGCGCCGGCGTCGAGGGCGATTTCCATGAGGGTGTCCTCGTCGGCGTTGCCGGCGGCGACGACGAACGTGCCCTTCTGCTCGAACATCCAGGCGACGCAGTTGCCGGCGCCGAGTTGCCCGCCGGCCCGCTCGAATATCTTCCGTATCCCTGAGGCCGTCCGGTTTCGGTTGTCGGTCAGGCAGTCCACCATGAACGCCGCCCCCCCGGGGCCGTACCCCTCGTACACCACATGCTCGTACGCGGCGCCTCCCAGCTCGCCCGTGCCCTTCTTGATGGCGCGGTCGATGGTGTCGTTGGGCATGTTGGCCGCCCGGGCGTCGTCGATGGCGTAGCGGAGCGTGAGGTTCTCCTCCGGGTTGCCCCCGCCGCTCCGGGCGGCCACGATGACCCGCCGGGCGAGCTTGCTCCACAGCCGCCCGCGCCGGGCGTCGACGCTGGCCTTGGCACGCTTGATTTTGGCCCAGTGCGAGTGTCCGGACATAGGGACGTTCTCCATCCGGGGGTCGTTCGTCTAGCGGTCCTGGGGCCTCACCCCGCGGCCGAGGGGAGCGACCTTCACGGGGCGCTTCTCTTCGATGGCCTTGAGCTTCTCGGCCGCGACGGACAGCACCGCACGCTCCTCCCGCGCCGGGTGCTTTTCCTTCTTCGCGAGTTCGAGCGCCTTCTGCCACATTCGGACGGCGTGGGGCACCCAGCCGATGCGGTAGTACGCGTCGCCGGCGTGGTCGTAGATGACGGGATGTTCGAGCCCCTCGGCGTCCTCGTCGGCGTCCCCGACGATCCGGTGGAACACGCCCGCCGCCTGGCGGAGCTGGCCGCGCTTGTAAAGGACCCAGCCCAACGAGTCCTGGTAGGCCACCTCACCGGGCCGGTTCTGCAGGGCCTTGCGGATCATCTGCTCGGCCTCCTCGAGGTGAATGCCCCGCTCGGCCAGCATGTACCCGAGATTGTTGTTGTTGCCGGTGTCCTCGGGGTCGATGCGGTAGGCCTTCTCGAGGTCGGCCAGGGCCTCGGCGTCGCGTCCGAGTTCCGTGTAGCAGCCGGAGCGCCGGCCGAGCAGCTCGATGTCGTTCGGGTCCTGCCGCAGCAACTCGCCCGCCCGTCGCAGCGCCGCCTCGTACTGCCGCTGGAGGATCAGCCCGCTGACAAGCGCCTGGCGGCACCAGGAGAGCGTCTCCGCGTAGCCGTCGGGCCTGGTGGTTGTCTTGACGGCCTCCAGTTCCTTGATCCAGCCCTCCACGAGGCTTGTCATGTCAGCGAAGCGGTCGGCGTCGGCGTAGACGCCGAGGATCGCCTGGCGCGGCTGCAGGTCGTACGGCTGCTGCTTGATCCAGGCGGCGGCGTAGTCGCGGGCCTCCTGGAGCTTCTTCAGCTCCCCCAGGCACAAGATCAGCCCCAGCCGGTAAGGCTTCACCGACTCATCCTGCTTCTTCCCGATCCACTCCTGCAGCAACGGCACCAGCCGGGCGTGCTGCTTCTCCCTCAGCAGCAGGCTCAGCATCAGGTCCTTCGGCGTGGGGTCCTCGGGCGCGTCGGCCGCCCACTGACGGCCGTAGGCCACCGCCGCGTCGTATGCCTTCGCCGCCATGTACAGGCGCACCTTCTTGACGCGCAGGCTCGTCTGCCGGCGCTCGTCGGCCGAGGCAATCCAGTCGTCGAGGAGCTTGTGGGCGCTGTCGTACTGCTTCGCCTTCTCGTAGAGGGTCAGCAGCCGGTAGCGGTGCCAGAAGACCAGGTCGGGCCCGACGGCTTCGGCAAGCCACTGCTTGGCGCGTTCGATGGCCGGGGCGAACCGCCCCATCTCGGCGAGGCATTCGAGCGCCATGCCGCGGGCCCAGATGTTGTCCGGGCGCTCCTGGAGGAGCGCCTCGACGTGCTCGAGCGCCTTGGCGTGCTGCCCGGCCAGGGCGAGGGCGGCGACGTAGGCCTGCTCAGCCTCGCCGTCCTCCGGCGCGCTGTTGTAGAGGCGCTCGAGGGCGCGGACGGCCCCGGGCCTATCGCCGGCCTGGAGAAGCACCTGGGCCAGCAGCTCCCAGGCCTGGGTCGCGGCGGGGTCCAGCCGCCCGATCTCCTCCAGGCGCCGGATCGTCGCCATCAGGCGATCCCACGGCAGCAGCCCCTCGGACGGGCGCACCTCGAGGCGGATGCCGAGCAGCTCCACGCGCAAATCGTCGGGTGCCGAGGCGCTCAGCTCCGCGTACGCCTCCCGCGCCTTCTCCGCCTCGCCGGTGAGAATGTCCAGCTCGGCGAGCATGATCCTCCCGGGAATGCTGTCGGCGTCCTCCGACATCAGCCCGCGGCGGATGAGATCGCGGGCGGAGGAGTAGCGGCGGCGCGACACGAACCGGTCGAAGACGCGCCGGTAGACGCGCGGGTCGCCGCGCCACTCGCGGATGGCCTCGCCAAGCACGCGGTCGGCATCGGCGGCCCGGCCGGCACGCTCATAGGCCCACACCAGCATCAGACGCGTCGGCAGGTGCCGCGGGTTCTGCAACTGGGCCTGGGTCAGGGCGTCGATGGCGGGCGCCACCTCCCGCCGGCGCAGGCGGACCTTCCCCAGCAGGTAATACGCCATGTAGTGGTCGGCGTCGATCTGCTGAAGCCGCTGGGCCACGCCGGTGGCCTTGTCGAACTGGCGCTGGTCGAGGTAGACGTCGGCGAGCGCCTCGTAGGCGGGCAGAAGCGTCCGGTCGGCGCCGATGGCCTTCTCGAACTGCTCGATCGCCACGAAGGGCTTGTCGCGCAGCGCCGCCACACGTCCGGCCACGTAATGCAGGGCGGGGCGCACGGCCGACGTGTCCGCGTCGGCCAGCTTCGCCAGGCGATCCGCCGCGCCCGCCTTCGCGCGGGCCGCCACCAGAGCGCACACCTGGTCCACCTCGGGCAGCGCGTCGGCATTGGCCGACAGCAGCGCCGCCAGGGCGCGCGCCGCCGATGCCTCCTCGCCCTGCGCCAGCTTCAGCCGCGCCAACATCAGCGCGAACGTGGCGTTGCCCGGCATCTCCCGGGTGAGCGGCTCGATGATGCTCAGGGCCTCGCCTACGCCGCCCAGGCGTCGGGCGGTCTGCGCCAGCACGCCCGCCAGCGCGGCGTCCATCTCGGCGGGGTTCTTCTGGCGGAAGGCCTTCCAGACGCGGCTGGGCATGGTCTTGTCGGCGGCGGCGAGGCACACCCTCCCGGCCAGGTCCGCCAACTGGCCGCGCTGGGCAGGCTCGGCGGCCAGGTCGACAAGCACCGCCTCCGCGCGGCGGAACTGCCGGGCGTCGACGAGGGCCTCGACGAGCAGGCGGGCGGCGTCAACCGACGTGCGGTCGCGGCGGAAGGCGCGGTCGAGCATCTCGGCGGCCTGTCCGCTGTGCTGAAGCGCCACGAGCAGCCGGCCCCGCGCGACGAGCAGCACCTCCGGGTTCAGGACGAGCTCGCGGAGGTCCTGCATGTGACGCTTCTCGAGGTAGCCGGTACCGTGCTTGTCGAGCCAGTCGCTGACGGTGGCGTAGCAGTCGAGGGCGGCCTGCCAATGGCCTTTCTCCTCGAGCACCTCGGCCAGCGCGACCATCGCCTCAGCCGCCCACGCGTCCTCCGGCTTGAATCCAGAGCACTTGCGGGCGGTGCGGAGCCGCAGCAGGGCCTCGTCATACTGCTTGGCGGCCTTGGCGAGCCGCCCGACCATCACCTGCGTCCGCAGGTCGTCGGGGGCCACCTCGATGGCGCGGCTGAGGTGCGCGGCGGCCTTGCCGTTGTTGCCGAGCCCGGCGTACGCCAGCCCGAGGCCGCGGTGAATCCTCGGGTTGTCCGGCGCGAACCCCAGTGCCCGTTCGAACAGCCGGATGGCACCGGCAAAATCACGCTCGGCGAGCCGTTTCTCGGCGTCGAGGGCGACCTCCGCGGCCCGCTCAGGCAGGGCCTCCACGTCGGCCGGGTTCTTCGGCGCGGCAACCGGCGGCTGGAGGTCGTCCAAGTGCACCAGCGCTTCCGGCGGCAACGCCGGACGCGCCGTCGCGGCCGGACGCGTGGCGGCGCCCGGCGCGAGCTGTGCGGCCGGGGCCGCGCCCGCGGGGGCCGTCGTCGGGCGGGTCGTTGGCACGGGGGGCTGCGCGGGCTCGGGCTTCGGCTCGGGCTGGCACGCGGCCGGCATGGCAGCAAGCAGCGCGAGCAGCGCCAGCAGCGGTGCCCACCCTCGCGTGCGAGGTCCTGAGGGTCCGATGATCACGGGATGACCTTGTTCAGCGGGTACGTGATGATGCCGGTGGCGCCCGCCCGCTTGAGCCGCGGGACCAGCTCGCGTTCGACTCGTTCCTCGACGATGACCTCCAGCGCCACCCAGTCGGCGTCGAGGAGCTCGGAGACGGTGGGGCTTTTCTCGGCGGGGAGGATCGCCGTGACGGCCTCGAGCTTCCCGCGCGGCACGTTCATCTTGAGCCCCACCTTCTCCCGCGCCTCGATGGCGCCCCGGAGCAGGATGGCGATGTTCTCGATGGCCTGGCGCTTCCAGTCGACGCCCATGGCGCCCCGGTTGGCGATGAGCCGCGTGGAGGAGGAGAGGATGGTGTCGACCTCGCGGAGCTTGTTGGCCCGCAGGCTGCTGCCGGTCTCGGTGACGTCGACGATGCCGTCGAGCAGGCGGGCCTTGACCTCCGTGGCCCCGTAGCTGAACTCCACGCGCACGTTGACACCTTTCCGCTCGAAGTAGCGGCGCGTGACGTTGACCAGCTCGGTGGCGACGATGCCGCCGGCGAGGTCCTCGGGCCGGCGGACGGCGCTTTCGGCCGGCACGGCGAGCACCCAGCGCACGGGGCACAGGTGCTGCTTGGCGTACACCAATTCCGCGACCTCGAGGACGTCGGAGTCGGTCTCGCAGATCCAGTCGTAGCCGGTCAGCCCGACGTCCACGACGCCGTCCTCGACGTATCGCCCCATCTCCTGTGCGCGGAACATCAGCACCGACATGCGCTCGTCGTCGATCGACGCCGAGTAGCTCCGCGAGGAGAACGCGATGTTGAATCCCGCCCGGGCGAACAGGTCCAGCGTGCTGTCTTGGAGGGACCCCGTCGGGATGCCCAGAACCAGCTTGTCGTCCGATGACCTGTGTACCATGGCTTTCCCATCCGCCCGGGGACCTTCCGCCGAGGCTAGGTCCGCTTCGTTCGCTTCGTCCGCTTCGAGGCCTTCGCCTTCTTCGCCTTCCCGGCGGGGCGCGACGCCGACCCCGCCCGCCCGGCCGACCGGCGAGGCTTGGCCTTCCGCGCCGTCGCCCGCGCCGATTTCTTTGACGCCTTCTTGGCCCGCCGGGTTGCGGCGCTCCCGGTTTTGCCCGCACGCCTGCCGGAGGCGGCCCGGCGGGTCCCCTTCGCCTTCTTCGCCGTGCGCGGCTTCCTGGTTCGTTTGGCCTTTTGGGCCTTCTTGGCCTTCTTGGCTTTCTCGGCCTTCTCGGCTTTCTTCGCTTCGGCGGCGGCCTTGGCTTCCTTCTCGGCTTCGGCCTTGGCCTTGGCCTCGGCTTCCGCCTTCGCCTTGGCTTCGGCCTCGGCGCGGGCCTTCTGCTCCGCGGCACGCCTCTTCGCCAGCGCCTTGGCGTGTTTCCGCACATACTCGCGGAAGAACGCGTGAGCCGCCGGGGCCTGAGCGCTCGGAACCGTCCGCTCGAGGAGCGACTGCACGTCCGCCGCGCCGCTGCCCGGCGCGACCAGATCGTTCATTTCGAGGCACCCCGCCAGCGTATCGTCGACGGCCACGGCCGGGACGCCGAAGCCGAACATCGCCACGCACGCGGCCGCGTAGGGGCCCAGCCCGAGCTCGCGCAGGCGCCGGCGCATGTCGCGTTTGGGCAGGTCGGCGAGGAAGTCGAGCGACATGCGAGAGGCCTCGGCATAGACGTTGTGGAGCGAGGCGCGCAGGTCTTCGGCCTTCCGGCGGGCGTTGGGGTAGCCCTTGCCGAGATGCTCGACGATCTCCCGCGGCAGCGCCACGCGCAGCTCGTTGAGATCAACGA
>CAZMDT010000039.1:14182-14590 GCA_964564965.1 uncultured Planctomycetaceae bacterium
TCGGCGTCGAACGCGGCAAGGGCCTTGTCGGCCTCGCGGGCCGTGGCGTCGGCCTCCAGGACCGCCCGGACCAGCACCGCCAGCGGGTCGGCGTGGTCCTCGAGCGGTGGGGGCTTCGACTTCGACAGGCCCTTCAGCAGGGCCCTGATCTTCTTCCGGTACTGCGCGGCGTTCTTCATGCCCCTGTGTCCTGCCGTGCGGGGCCCTGGGCGTCGGAGGCGTCCGCCTCGTCCTCCGGGGCGGCCTGCTCCTTCTGCCGGATCTCCGCCATCGCCTGCTCGATGAGGTCCAGCGTCTGGAGAGTGTTCTTGAAGCGCGTGTCGGGCTCGAAGTGCAGCACCGGCGTGTGCCGCAGGCGAATCTCGCGCATCATCAGCTCCTGGATGTGCCCGGCGGCGTGCCGCAGCG
>CAZMDT010000040.1:0-2111 GCA_964564965.1 uncultured Planctomycetaceae bacterium
TACAACCGCGAGCACCACATCACCCCGCAGACGGTCCGCAAGGCCATTCGGTCCGCCCTGGCCGACCAGCTCCGGGCGCGCGAGGTCGCCCGCGAGGCCATCAACGCCAGCGAGGATGAGTTCGACCGGACGGAAGTCATCGCGGAGCTGGAGCGGGAGATGCTCGGGGCGGCCGAGGCGCTCGAGTTCGAGCGGGCGGCCCGCCTGCGAGACCGGATCGCCGAGCTGAAAGGCGAGGGCGCCGGCAAGGAGGCCGCCCGCGCCGCGGAGGAGCCGGCGGCGGCTGGCGCCGCCTACCGCGGCCCGCGGAAGACCGGGCGCCGCGCCCGCCGCCGCCGCTGAGGCGGTTGAGGGCGTCACGGCCCGATTCCGCTGGATGCCGGTTCCTCCGGCGGGTAACCTTCGCGCGTCATGCCCGTCGGGCCGCCCGACATCCCGTTGACCTCGCGCCGCCAGTTCCCCCCGCCCGCCCTTGCGCGGGGCGGGCCGGGCGTGGGCGTTCGCGGCGGGCAGGAGGGGACCTCGCGTGTGCCGGCCGCCGGACGCTGAGCGAATCGCCGCCAGGGGTCGGCGGGGGGGAAGACTCCGGCACCTGTGCGGGGACACGATTCGCCGCGTGGCTGCCCGGTCGGTCGAGGGCGAGCGGTCGCCCCGCCGGGCCCTCAGGCGGGCGAAGCGGAAACTCAAGCGGCTCTACCTGCCCCACCTGCGCGAGTGCGACCCGGCAGAGGTCGCCTTCGCCCTGGCCGAGCTGCCGCCCGGGGGCTTCGGCGAGCACGTGCGCGACGTGTATCGGTGGATCCTCCAGCGCCACGCGTCGATGCGCGAGCGCCTTCGCTTCATTGAGTCCTTCTACGAACGGATCTTCGCCGCCGCCGGCCCGCCGGCCTCGCTGCTCGACGTCGGCTGCGGCTTCGGGCCGCTCGCGCTGCCCTGGATGCACCTGCCCGACGGCTGCGCCTACCACGCCTGGGACATCGACTGCCGCGTGGTGGCGCTGCTCGGCGGCTACCTGGCGGCGATGGGCGTGCCCGGTGGGGTCGAGTGCCGCGACGTGCTCGTCCGTCCGCCGACAGAGCCCGTCGACGTCGTCCTGCTCCTGAAGATGCTGCCGTGCCTGGAGCAGCAGGAGCCGGGGTGCTTGCCGCGGCTGCTGCGTGAGCTGCCCGCGCGGCGGGTGGTGCTGAGCTTCGCGCTGCGCCCGGCCGCCGGGCGGGATGGCGGCGCGGAGGCCGACGATCCGGCGGCGATCACGGAGGCCGCGCTGGCCGAGGCGGGATTCCCCGCTGAGCGGCTGGAGTTTCCGACGGAGCTGGTCTTCGTGGCCCACACCCGCGGCGCGCCCCCGCGGCGGGCCTGACCGCCGGCGGTCCGCCCTCCTCCACGGCGAGCCGGTGCGGTATCATGCCGGCGGCACATGGTCACGCTCATCAACGCCAACCGGATGGCCCCGCTGGTCGCCCCGATCGGCCTGGACTATATCGCCGCCGCGCTCGACGGGGCGGGCATCGAGCATGAGCTGCTCGACCTGGCGCTCTGCGATGATCCACCCGCCGCCGTGGAGGCCCATTTCGATCGCCGCCGGCCGGGGCTCGTGGCGGTCTCGTTCCGCAACACGGACGACTGCTTCTGGCCGAGCGCGCAGACGTTCGTCCCCGACCTCGCGGAGCTGCTTGCCCGCATTCGCCGGGCGACGGACGCGCCGATCGTGCTGGGCGGCGTGGGCTTCACGCTGTTCGCCGGGCGGATCGTCGAGCTGACGGGCGCTGACTTCGGCATCCGCGGCGACGGCGAAGAGGCGCTCGTCGCGCTGGCGCGCGAGCTGGCCGGGCGGCGGCGGCTGGGGCGCGTCCCCGGGCTCGTCTGGCGCGACGGCGGCACCATGCGCGCCAACCCGCCCGCCTGGCCCCAGCCGGTCTCCGTCCCCTCGCGGCGCGCCGCCGTCGATAACGCCGCCTACTTCCGCCTCGGCGGGCAGGGGTCGCTGGAGACGAAGCGCGGCTGCGACCGCCGGTGTCTCTACTGCGCCGACCCTGTGGCCAAGGGCCCGCGCGTGCGCGCCCGGCGCCCCGCGGAGGTCGCCGACGAGGCCGAGGCGCTCCTGCGCCAGG
>CAZMDT010000040.1:2121-5260 GCA_964564965.1 uncultured Planctomycetaceae bacterium
GTGCTGCATCTCTGCGACGGCGAGTTCAACATCCCGCTCGCGCACGCCAAGGCCGTCTGCGAAGAGCTCATTCGCCACCGGCTGGGCGGGCGGCTGCGCTGGTACGCCTACTTGGCGGTCCGGCCGTTCGACGCGGAACTCGCCCGCCTGATGCGCCGCGCCGGGTGCGCGGGCATCGACTTCACCACCGACTCCGCCTGCCCGGCCATGCTCGCCGCCTACGGGCAGCCGCACACCGCCGACGACATCGCCGAGGCCGTCCGCCTCTGCCGCCAGGAGGGCATCACCGTCATGCTCGACCTGCTCCTCGGCGGGCCCGGCGAGACGCCCGCCACCCTCGCCGAGAGCGTGGCGTTCTTCAGGCAGGTCGGCGCCGACGCCGTGGGGGCGCAGCTCGGCGTGCGGATCTACCCCGGCACGCCGATGGCCGAGGCGGTGGCGCGCGAGGGCCTCGACGGGCACGCGCCGGCCATCCGCCGCCGCTACGAGGGCCCGCTCGACTTCCTCTGGCCGACGTTCTACATCTCGGAGGCGCTGGGCCAGCGGCCGGCGGCGCTGGTGCGCGACCTGATCGGCGGCGACGGGAGGTTCTTCCCGCCGACGGACGAGCAGACGACCACGGGCGACCACAACTACAACGACAACACGCTCCTGGTGGCGGCGATCGCCGCCGGGGCGCGCGGGGCGTACTGGGACATCCTGCGGACAGCGCGGCCTGAGGGCTGAGGGCGGGCCCGCGCCGCGCGCGGGGTTTCCGCGGGCACGACGATTCGTTATTCTGCCGCTCGACGGTTCCACCGCCGGCGGGGCGGCCGAACCGCCGGGAGCGACCATGGCGATTCAGCCATCCAGCCGGGAACGCGAAAGCCTCGCACGTCTGCTGGTGCTGGCTCGGGAGGAGGACCTCGGCCCGGGCGACGCCACGGCCGGCGTGGTGCCCGAGGGCGCGCGCCTCGCCGGGCGGTTCGTCGCGCGCGAGCCGCTGGTGGTCTGCGGGGCGGCGCTGCTGGAAGACGTGGCGGCCGCGTACGCCGTGCCGGTCGCGACGACGGTCCTGGCCGGGGAGGGTGCCGCCGTCGAGGCGGGCGAGCCCGTCGCCGCGTGGGCCGGGCCCGCGAGGGCCATCCTCGCCGCCGAGCGCGTCGCCCTCAACATCCTCCAGCGCCTCAGCGGCATCGCCACGCTCACCCGCCGCTACGTGGATGCCGTCGCCGGCACCGGCGCGGCCATCTACGACACGCGGAAGACCACGCCCGGCTGGCGCGTCCTCGAGAAGTACGCCGTCCGCGCCGGCGGCGGGCGGAACCACCGGATGGGCCTCTACGACGGCGTGCTGGTGAAGGACAACCACCTGGCCGCCCTGGGGGAGGAGGGATCTGGCGAGCCGATCGCCGCCCTGGCCGAGTCGCTGGCCGCCGCACGCGCGAAGCTCGGGCCAGACGCCCTCATCGAGGTCGAGGTGGATACCCTCGAGCAGCTCGAGCGCGCGTTGGCGCTGCCCGTGAACGTCGTGCTGCTCGACAACATGCCCCCCGAGCGCCTGCGTGAGGCGGTGGCCGTTCGCGACGCGGCGGGCCTCCGCGGGCGCGTGGCCCTGGAGGCGTCCGGGGGGGTGGGTCTCGGCAACGTTCGCGCCGTTGCCGAAAGCGGCGTCGAGCGAATTTCCGTCGGCGCACTGACGCATTCCGCCCCGGCTGTCGACATCGGCCTGGACGTGGGCGGCGAGTGATTCTCTGGGAGTGCCGGATGGCAGACGGAGCAGCCCGCCCACGCGGCGAAGCGAACCGCACGGCGTCGGCGGACGCCGTGCTTCAGCTTCTCTACGACCGCGCGGAGGGCATGGTCGCCCGGGGCGAGCTTGCCGCCGCCGCGTCGCTTCGCCCGGAGGAGCTGGGCGGCGTGCTTGCCGACCTTGATCGCCGCGGCTGGGCGATGGACCCCACGCCGGGCGGGGTGCGCCTGCGCCGCCCCGTGAAGCCGAGCCCCGTCCTCATCGAGCGCGGCCTGGGCACGCGGCGCGTCGGGCGGCACGTGATCTGCTTCCAGGAGGTCGACTCCACCAACGACGTTGCCTGGGACTGCGCCCGGGAACCCGACGCCGACGGCTGCGTCGTCATCGCCGAGCATCAGCGCCGCGGGCGCGGACGCCTCGGGCGGCGCTGGCTCAGCCCGCCGGGGGCGAACCTGCTGATGAGCATGCACCTGGCCGACGCCTCGGGGCTGCTGGCGCACGAGGCGCTGACGATCGCGGCGGGGCTCGCAACGGCCGAGGGCATCGCCGACGCGTGCGGCCTCGACTGCCGCCTCAAGTGGCCCAACGACGTCCTGCTCGACGGCGCGAAGGTCGCGGGGGTGCTGGTGGAGATGAAGCGGCGGGGCGGCGGGGGCCGGTTCGTCGTGGGCATCGGCGTGAACGTGAACGCCGCGCCTCCGCCGCAGGAGACCGTCCACCCGGCGGGGTGCCTTGCCGGCCGGGCCGGGCAGCCCGTGGAACGCGTCGAGGTCGCGCGGGCCGTCATCCGACGGCTCGACGCCTGGGTGGAGCGCCTCGCCCGGCAGGACCTGGCGCCGCTGCACGCGGGGTGGCTGGGGCGCTGCGGCATGCTCAACGAGCGCGTGACCGTCCGGGAAGGCGCGCGAACCTGCCGGGGGCGCGTCCTCGACGTCAGCCCGCTCGACGGGCTCGTGCTGATCGACGACGCGGGGCGGACCGTCCGCTTCGCCGCCGAAGGCGCCACGCTGCTGTAGCCGATATGATGCGGGCGGCCGGGCGGGCGCGGGCCCCGCGCAGCCGCCACGGACTGGATGAGACCATGACGCCGCGCGCCCTGGACAGGCTGACCGTCGTGTGGCTTGCCGCCGCGCTGGCCCTGTGGGGCGCGTGCCTGATGGTGCTCTGGGCCTGGGCCGGCGGGGCCTCCGGAACCTCCACGCTGCTTTCGCTGGCCGCGGCGCTGCTGGCCACCTCGGCGGCGGCGCCGTTTCCGGGTCGGGCGGCGAGGGCGTTCCAGCGTCTGCTCATCTGGCTCGGCCTGGAGGACGTGGGCGCGGCCGAGCTGGCGATGGCGGCGCCGGCCGTTCAGCGAAACGGGGAGGCGCGGGCGGCGCTGCGCCTGCTGGGGATGGCGGCGATCTTCGC
>CAZMDT010000040.1:5270-14577 GCA_964564965.1 uncultured Planctomycetaceae bacterium
CGACGGCCTGCGCCGCGGCGAGCACGCTGGCCGTCCTGTACAGCCGGCGGCTGTTCGTGTGGCTGGCCGAGCGGCTGCTGATCAGCGGGGCGGCGTGGTCGGGCGCCCGGATGGCCATCGAGTTCCTCGCCATGTTGCCGATGGGGCTCGGCGTCTGCACGGTGTTCCTCGTGTCGGCGATCGTCCGCGGGGCGGGCGACGGCAGCTACGACGCGGCCTGGCGCCACTGGCTGTGCGGTCTGGCGGCGGGCCTGGCCGTGTTCGGCGGGATATGGCTGGCGGGCGGGGACATTCTGGGCGCGGCCGTTGTGGCGGGGGTGGCGCTGCTGGCGGCCGCGGGGGTGCTGTTCGTCAGACGGCCGGCGGCGGTGGCTGTCGAGGGCGCCGCCCCGCCGGTCGAGGTCGGCGCCGGGCGCCGCGCGCGGGTGGGCGTGGCGGCCGCCTTCGCCGGTGTCGCGTTCGTGATGGCGGGGCAGGCGCGGCTGGTGGCGGACCTGGCGGGCCTGGATCCGGGCGGCTGCGCGCTGGCGGCCGCGGCGTCGATCGCTCTGCTGGCGGCGCTCATCGCCCGGGCCGACCGGCGCGTCGAAACGCCCGGCCCGGCCCAGGCGGCCGGGGCGGTCGCGGGCGCGGCGGCGACGGCAGGCCTCCAGGCTGCGCTGGCGGTGGGTTGCCTGTCGGGCGACGGGGCCACGGCATGGGCATACGCCGCCCTCGCGGTGGCAGCCCAGGTGCCGCTGGCCGGCTGCGGGGCGCTGTTCCTGTCGCGGCAGCGGCGTCGGTTCGCGGAGGCCGGCGGGCGGGCACGGGCGTACCTCGCGAGCGCAGCCGGCGGCGCCGGGGCCGGCCTGGCGGCGTGGGCGGCGCTCGGCGCGTGGGGCCAGCAGGCTGCCGTGCTGCCGCCGCTGGCGACGGGCGTGGTTGCATTGGCTGTGCTGGTGGGGGTGCTGTCGGCGGGCGGGGCGGCGGCCCAGGCACGCTGGGCCGTCTGCGGCGCAATCCTCATCGGCGCCGTCGGAGCGAGCATGCTGGTCGCGATCCGCCGCGCCGGCGCCCGGGCGCCCGTGGCGGCCGGCGCGTGGCTCACCGCCGGCGAGGGCGGCGGGCTCGTGCCGGCGGCGCCCCCGTGGCGGTCCGACGCGCTCGGGGAGGTGGCGGCGAGCATCGTCGGCCGGCGTGAGGGCACCTGGTGGTTCGTCTCCGCCACGGGCGACGGCCTGCCGGTCGATCCGCCTCGAGGCATCGCCGGCGTCGCCACCACGCTCGACGCGGCATTCCGCCGGGAGCGACCGGGCCGCTCCGCTGCCGGAGCGGGCCTGTGGCTGGGCGAGGGCGAGGCGGGGTTCTTCCGTCCGCCGGCCCGCGGCCGCGGGAGGTTCGACGGCGCGTTCCTCGTCCTGCTCCCGGCCGACCATCCCCAGGCGTGGCGCTGCTACAGCCGGTCGGCGTTGGGGCGGGCGGCGATGCGCCTGCGGCGCGACGCGCACGGCCGGGTCGCGGGGCCGGTGCTGCTCCGCTGCCGGGCGGGCCGGGCGAACCTGGGCGACGCGCTAGCGGTGGCGCGGACGTATCTCGAGGTGGTCGGGTCGGGCTGGCTGGTGGGGCGGCTCGACGAGGAGGGGCTCGACATGCTGCTGGTGGGGCCTGAGGGCCTGCTGGATCGCCCCGCGGAGGAAGGGGTCCCCGCGGTGTCGATCGGCGATTTGCTTCGCGACTGGCCGGAGATCGGCCCGGTCCGCCTCACGCGGCCGCGCGGGGTGCTCCGCACGACGGTGGACCCGCAGAAGCTCGCGCGGGCGCTGGCCGGCGCCGGTGCGGCCCCGGGCGCCCGCGGGGCGCGGCGCGGCGGGTCATGACGCGGCGGGGGACCGCTCGGGCGCGCGCGGGGCCTTGCGGTTCTGGAGGGTCTCGACGTACGTCTCGATCCGCTTGGCGGCGGCGGTCATTCTGTCGCGCTCGTCGGCGTCCGTGATGACGCCGTCGGAGCTGAGGCGGCTGAGGCGGGCTTCGAGCTTTCGGAGCCAGGCGGTGATCTCGCGGCGCCGGCGCGGTGCCAGCCGCCGCACGTCCACGCGCGACAGCACGGCGAACGTCTCCGACAGGCGCCTCACGTCGCGGTGGACCGACCCCGCCTGGTGCAGGGCGACGGCCTCCCTCAGTTCGGATGGGACCGTGTCACGATCGGGCCAGCCCGTCCCTTGGCAGAAGGGGCACGACATCAGGCCGAGGCCGTCGCACGCCGGACACAGGCGACCTTCCTCGACCTGGCCCGTGCCTTCGCACTGATCGCAAGCGACGGCCCCATCCGAGCACATGAAGCAACGGCGATGCGAGTAGGCGGAAACGATGAGTTCGGTGGCCGAGTTGCCCAGGGCGCCGGCGGCCTCATCGAGCATCTCGCGGACGCTCATGCCGCGGGCGGCGCGGCGGACGCCCTGGTAGGCGCCGCAGACGCCCTCGACGTCGCGGGCGCCGGCGGCCTTGGAAAGCTCGGCGAGGGCGTGGTTCAGGCCTGCCCGCCCGTTGCCGTTGTCGTCCGGGCGCGGGGGGGTCGGGCGAGAGGGGTCCTCTTCCCCAAGAAGACCGGGGTGGGTCTCGATGCGCATCGCGCACCATCCTTCCGGAGCGAAACGAGAGTGGATCAGATGCTGCTACAGACGCCTTGTGCGGACAGCGCAGAAGCAAAGCCACATGCGACCGCGCCGGATGGGATATGACTTATGGATGAGTTCGTGGGATCCGACGCGGAACCCGCGGACCGGCTCAGTTGTTCCATAGGAAGGATACCACCGGGCGCCGGGCAATGCAAGGAAAATCCGCGCGGCCTCCGGGGCGGCGGAGCCGCCGGCGGCGGCCACCGGCACGACGGCGGAACCGCCCCGCCCGTCGGGCGTCCAACGGGTGCCGCCTCGCTTGTCTGCGCTGGGCGCGGGCGGTATAGTTGGGTCTGATCCTGAGCCGGTGCCGGGGCGTACGTGCCCTGAGAGGAACCTGCCGTGCCGACACGCGACCAGCCGACTCGCCGGACCCCCGTGCCCGGCGTGCGCCGCCCCCGGGCGCTCGTGCTGCCGGCGGCGGCTCTGTTGGGGACCATCGGCCTGGGCTTGGCGGCCGCGCAGCGGATCGCGATCAATCCGGTGGCGCTGCGCCGGGCGCCGGCGGCGGCCGCCGTGCCGTCGGGGCCGCGCTCCCCGACGGGGGACCCGGACGGCCCGCCCCCCCTCGTCACCACCGACGAGGAGCTGCCCGAATTCCTCGAGCAGGCGCGGACCCTCGTGGAGCGCGGGGCCTACGACCGAGGCATCGAAATCCTCCACGCGCTGATCACCCGCCCCGAGGGCGGCTTCGTGTCGGCCGGCGGCGGACGCTACGTCGGGCTCGCCGCGAAGGCCAACGACATCATCGCCGCCATGAAGCCCGAGGGCCTGAAGCTCTACCGCGGCTTCTACGACGGCATCGCCAAGTCGCTCTACGAGCAGGCGCGGCGCACCGGCGACACGGGGCTGCTGCAGCAGCTCGTGAGCCGCTACCCGCACACCAGCTACGGCCCGGCCGCCATCGAGCTGCTCGGCACCATGTACTTCGACCGCGGGCGCTTCACGCAGGCCGCCTACTGCTGGCGGAAGGCGCTGAGCGCCGGTGTTGTCGGCGTGCCCGAGGCCGCCCTGTGGGCCCGCATCGCCGTGGCGCATCACCTCGCCGGCGAACGCGCGAAGGCGGAGGCCGCCGCCAAGACGCTCGCCGAGCGTTTCGGGGGCGCCACGGCCTTGCTCGCCGGGCAGCGACGGAACGTCGCCGAATTCGTGGCGAAGATGCTCGCCGTGCCCGTGCCGGACGCCGGGGCGGGCCGGGTGCACAGCCGCGGCTGGCCCGGCATGGGCGGCCTGCCCGAGGGGCAGGGGGTGATGCCCGACTGCGACGTGGTGCTGTCGGCGCGTTGGCAGCTCCGTCCGCCGGGGGCGTCCGAGGAAGTGGGCCTGCCCAGCCGGCTGCTGGCGAGCGAGACGCTCCAGGTCATGCGGTCGGGTTCGCAGGTGTGGGCCACGCCGAAGCTCCGCGACGGGCACGTCCTGGCGGAGCTGCACCACCAGGGCTCGCCGCGGATGACGTTTCACATGGCCGCGACGGTTCAGCCCGTCGTGGCCGACGGCAAGGTGATCTACCGCACCGACGAGGGCGTCGTCGCGTGCGACGTGGACAGCGCGGAGAAGGTGTGGGGGGCGGACCGGCTGCCGGTTCTGCGGCGCGCGGCGTACGCCTCGGGCTACTCCGGTGGCGGGGGCTACGGCGCCGCCGCGGGCGGCTTCATCGGCGACAGCGGCAAGTACACCCTCACCGTCGGCGGGGGGAAGCTGTTCGCCCGGTTCGGCTTCCTGCCGCCGATCCCGAACCGCCAGAACCTGATGCGCCAGAACCCCCGCGCCGCGGCGGAGCTGGCCGACACATCGGCCCTGACGGCCCTCTGGGTGGACAACGGGAAGCTGGCCTGGCCGGGGCAGTCGGTCGGCAACGGGCAGGGCGATGACGAGGTCCTCCGCGCCGGGAAGTTCGTTTCGCCCCCGACGTACACGGACGGGCGGCTGTACGTGATCGTGTCCCACGTCGAGCGGGATTACGCCGTCTGCCTCGACGCGGACACGGGGAGCCTGATCTGGAAGACGCCGATCTGCCAGCCGGCTGCCCTCCCGTACGGGTACGACCACTACGGTCGGTACGCCTTTCTGTTCGAGCGCGGCAGCCCGCCCGCCGTTGCCGACGGGCGCGTGTTCTGCCTGCCGAACATCGGCGTGCTCGTGGCGCTCGAGGCGGAGACGGGGCACCCGCTGTGGGCCTATCACTACCCCAGCGAACTCAACAAGCCCGCCGGGCAGGGGTCCCCGAACGTGCCGCAGGTGATCGGCTGGTCGGTGAACCCGGTGGTGCTGGCGCGCGGCGCGGTGTGCTTCCTGCCGGCCGACGGCGAGCAGCTCCTCGCGCTTTCCGCGGAGAACGGGCAGCGGCTCTGGGGCGTCGGGCGGCAGCGCCAGGTTGACCTGACCGCCATCGACCAGGACAGCCTTCTGCTGAGCAGCCCGGGGCTGATGATCGTCTCGACGAAGGACGGGCGCACGATCCACACGGCCACGGCGGCGAAGGAGATCGTCGGCCGGCCCGCCGTCACGTCCACACGCGCGCTGGCCAGCGGCCGGGCGGCGCTCTATTCGCTATCGCTGCGAGAGCCGTACTCGCTGCGGAAGACGGACCTGGCCGACGGCAGCGGCCTGCTGGGGAACCTGGTGAGCGTGGGCGACACGCTGATCGCGGCGAACACGTCGGGGCTGTCGGGGTACTTCGGCTTCGAGGCGGCGCGGGCGAAGCTGGACGGGCTGGCGGAGCGGGCCGACGGCGCGGAGCGGGCGCGGCTGATCTTCAAGCGGGCGCAGCTCGCCTTCAGCGCGAAGGCGTTCGCCTCGGCGCTGGAGGACCTGCGGGCGTGCGTGGCCCTGGCCGAGCGCCTGAACGAGACCGCCATGGTCCGGGCCGTCAACGTCTGGATCTACCGCGCGCACATCGCCCTGGGCAACGCCGCCGATGACCCCGCCGAGCGGCGCCGCGATTTCGAGCAGGCCCGCCGCCTCGCCGCCACCGACCAGGAGAAGGCCCACATGGCGCTCCGGCTGGCGAAGCACTTCGAGCAGACGGGCGAGCCCGCGCGAGCGGCCGAGCTGGCGCAGTTCATCAGCGAGACCTACGGCGAGGAGCCGCTCGTGGACGTGGCGATCGGACCGGACGCCAACAACATTTTGCGGTTCGACGACGCCACGCAGCGCCACGCGGGCAAGCCGCTCGCCCAGCGGCTCATCCGCCGGCTGATCGAGCTGCACGGGCGTGCCGTGTACGCCGCGGCCGACAAGGCGGCTGCCGATGCGCTCGCCAAGGCCCGCGCCGCCGCCGACGCCGACGCGATGCGGGCCGTGTGCGACCGCTGGCCGAACAGCAACGTCGCCGACGCCGCCGCTTACGCCGCCGCCGGCGCGTACTACCGGGGGGCGAAGGCGGCCTCCGGCGACAAGGCCGGCGAACTGCTCGCCAAGGCGCGGGCGGAGCTTTCGACGGTGGCGGGCATGCCCGACAGCAAGCTCCGCCTGCCGGCGAGCGCGGCCCTGGCCGTCCTGTTCGCCCGCGAGGGCAAGCTCATCTCGGCCGGATACCGCTGCGCCGAGGTCCGCGCCGACCCCGCCTTCGACCCCGGCGTGCGCGTGTCGTTCGAGGACATCCGCGGCCGGCTGGGCGACCTGCTGACGTGGGTGACGCAGCGCGGCGCGGCCCCGCCGCCGGCGACCGACCGGCCCGAGACGTTCATCGCGCCGCCGCTGGCGGAACGGTTTGCCATCGGCCCCGGCGAGGCGGCGATGATCCTGCGCGACCAGGAGTACCGCCCCATCATGCTCGGAACGCGCGTGCTGGCGCTGCACGGCGACCGCGCCCTGCTGGTCGAGCTGCACGCCGCCCACGCGGAAGCCGCCGTCACCTGGTCGGCCGTGTCGCCCATCAGCGCCGAGCAGGCCATGCAGAGCCATCCCCCCGGCCCCGGGATGCAGATCGTCGCGGGGCTGAGCCGCGGCGGGGAGTCGATCGTCATCAGCTCGCGGACGGAGGTGCGGGCGTTCGACGTGGAGACGGCGAAGGTTCGCTGGCGCCGAAAGCTCGCAGACTACGGCATCGGCGGCGTGCATGCGATGGGCATCGCGGAGGGTCTGCTGGTGGCGGCCGACACCGGCGGCAACGTTGTGGGCGTGGACCTCGATGAGGGCGAGCTTCGCTGGCTGGCCCACCTGCACGGCGGCAACCCCCATCCGATCGGCCCGCCGATGATCGGCGCGGGCGTCGCCCTCGTGGGCCACAACGGCCCCCAGCAGCTCACCTGCTTTGACCTTCTGACGGGAAAGGTGGTGGGGGCGTGGCGGGCCACCGGGGGGCGCCTCCAGGGCCTGCTCACTCGCGGCGGCCTGCTCGCCATCATGGACGGCGGACGCCTGACCGTGCGAGAAATCCAGCCGCACGCGGGGGGGCGGCGGATCACCGAGCCGATCTGGGAGCGCCGGTTCGGCGGGGGCCCCGCGGCCGCCATCCTGGCCGTCTCCGAGGACCGCATTGCCGTCTCCGCCAACTGGCAGGACGACCGGATCGAGGTGTTCGCGATCACGGGCGGGTCCCGCCCGACGGCCGTCCTCGAAGTCGGCCGCATCGACGAGGCGCCCGCACTGCCCGTCGAGGCCGTCTTCGACGACGACAGCCTCTACGTCGTCTGCGGGCGGGCGTCGGCCGGCTGGCGGAAGTACGCCTACGGGCGGTGGAGCTACTGGCACGGAATGAACGTGCAGAAGTTCGCCCTCTCTTCGCAGCGGCGCCTCTGGCAGGTGGACCTGAACACCAACCCGCAGAGCTACTACCTGCCGGGCCCGCCGCTGACGATCGGGCGCGATCACGTCGTGGTCTCCGCCCGGCAGGCCAACGTCTCCCTGCCGAGCGACCTGTTTGTCCTCGATGCCGCCACCGGGGCGGAGGCCATGCCGCCCGTGGACCTGCGGGGGCAGGGCAACGACCAGAACCAGCTCGCCCGGCGGCTTCAGTCGCTCGGCCCGGCGGTCATGACCGCCGGGCGGCTGTGCGTGGAGACCTGTGGGGGGCTCAGAGTCTATGGAACACAAGAGCAATAGCATACGGCGAGTGCGGCCCGCGGTGGCGGCAGCAGCGGTGCTGGCGCTGGCGTGCGTTGCGGCGGCGCAGGAGTCGGCCGACGCGCCCATCGAGGCGCCGAGCCGCGTTCTGCCCGAGATGATGGACAAGCGGACGGTGGACGCGATCGGCCGCGGGCTGAACTACCTGGCCGAGACGCAGATGCGCAACGGCATGTGGCGCAGCAGCGGGCGGACGGGCTCCTACCCCACCGCGATGACCTCGCTGGCGGCGCTGGCGTTCATGTCCGGCGGCTCCACGCCGGTGGACGGCCCGTACAGCCGCCAGGTCCGCAAGGCCATGGACTACGCCATCGGGATCGCCAAGGAGCACAACGACGGGCTGATCTGCGACAGCCGCGGCGGCGAGGGGCGGAGCATGCACGGGCACGGGTTTGCGATGCTGTTCCTCGCGCAGTGCTACGGGATGCAGCCGGAAGCGGCCCGGGGCAAGGCGATGCGGGAGGTGCTGACGGCCGCCGCCGAGCTGACGTCCAAGTCGCAGTCGGACCTGGGCGAGGCCCTGAAGCACGCCGGCGGGTGGTACTACTCGCCGGGCAGCAACAACGACGAGGGAAGCGTGACGGTGACGCAGCTCCAGGCGCTGCGGGCCTGCCGGAACGTCGGCATCAAGGTCAACAAGCGGACCATCGAGCGGGCGGTGGCGTACCTGAAGCACTGCCAGCAGGCGGACGGGGGCATCTGCTACTCGGCCCGCAGCCGGGGCTCCAGCCGGCCCGCCATCTCCGCCGCCGCCATCGCGTGCTTCTACGCCGCCGGCGTGTATGACCGCAAGACCGGCGGGACGGGCGAGGAGGCCGAGATGGTCGATAAGCTCGTCCGCTACTGCCGACAGGCCGTGGGGGAGGGCCTCGGGGGCAGCGGGCACTGGTTCTACACGCAGTACTACTATGCCCAGGCGATGTACCAGCGCGGGGGCAAGGACTGGAAGGACTACTACCCCAAGCTCAGAGACCGACTGCTGGGGATGCAGGCGCCCGACGGAAGCTGGAACGGCGATGGCATCGGCACCGTGTACGGCACGGCGCTGGCGATGGTCATGCTTCAGCTTCCCTACGGGTACCTGCCCATCTGCCAGCGCTAGACAGAAGACGGCGACCGCGACCTCCGGCGCCGGCACAGGAGAACGTCGTGACCGAGCAGCATCCCACCAGCAGCCTTCCCGCCGACCTGACGCACAACGACATCCAGGCCGTCGAGCGGCTGACCGAGGCGTACCGGACCATCCGCGCGGAGCTGTCCCGCGCGATCGTGGGGCAGGAGGAGGTGCTCGAGCAGCTCCTGACCTGCATCTTCGCCCGGGGGCACGCCATTCTGGAGGGCGTGCCGGGCCTGGCGAAGACGCTGATGGTGTCCTCCCTCGCCCAGTGCCTGGACCTGAGCTTCGCGCGGATTCAGTTCACCCCCGACCTCATGCCCTCCGACATCACCGGCACCGAGGTCATCCAGGAGGACAAGGCCACCGGGCAGCGCGAGTTCAAGTTCCTCCGCGGGCCCATCTTCAACAACGTCATCCTCGCCGACGAGATCAACCGCACCCCGCCCAAGACGCAGGCGGCGCTGCTCGA
>CAZMDT010000041.1:0-14563 GCA_964564965.1 uncultured Planctomycetaceae bacterium
TGGAAGAAGCTCGCCCACGCCGCCACGCCCACCAGCCACGACAACAGCAGGAACACCCCCGCGAGAATCATGGTGCACCCCGACGCCAGCCCGTCCATGCCGTCGGCCAAGTTCACCGCGTTTGAGGAGGCCACCATCGTCACCACCACGATGATGATGTACGCGATGAGCGGCAGATAGATTGCGGTGGTCTTGAACGGCAGGTAAAGGCTGTGGGCTGGGTTGACCGGGCCGACGTGGCTCTTGCTACCGTAGCGGTACATGAAGAAGGCGAGGATGACGGCGAGGCCGACCTGGAAGACGAACTTCTCCCACATTTTCAGGCCGTCGCGGGAGCCGCTTCCGGCGGAGTAGCGGAGCTTCAGCCAGTCGTCCACCCCGCCGAGGCCCCCCAGCCACAGCAGCGCGAACAGGGCCATCTTGATGTACCCGTTGCGGAGGTCGGCGAACAGGAGGGTGGCCGCCAGGATGGCGATGACGATGAGGATGCCGCCCATTGTGGGGGTGTTGGACTTGTGGCGGGCCAGCTCGTTGAGGTCGGCGTGGTCGAACTCGGGGCGGTCGCCGAGCTTGCGCCTGACGAGGAAGCGGATCATCCGGGGCCCGAGCAGCAGGACGATGAGGAAGCTCGCGACGGCGGCGCCCGCGATGCGCAGAATCAGACCCGTGTACAGCCAGTAGATCACCTGCGGCGACCCTTCGTGGCCCTGGCGCGCCGGGGCGGCGCGGCGGGGTCGAAGGCGGCCCGCACCGCCTCAACGACCCGCTCCATCTTCATCGCCCTCGAGCCCTTCACGAGGACCACGTCGCCGGTGCGCAGCAAATCCCCCACGGCGCGGCTCGCCTTTGCCACACTGGCGAACGTCTCCGTCGCCGGCAGGCCCGATGCGCCCCGGGCGATATATCGGCCCAGCCGCCCGACGCCTATGAGCAAATCGATCCGCCGCGACGCCAGCGCCTCGCCCGTCTCCACGTGCAGCTCGCGCGCGCGCCCGCCCAGCTCCAGCATGTCGGCCACGATCATCACCCGCCGCCCCCCTTCCGCCTCGGCGAGGACGTCCGCAGCGGCCGCCACGCTCGCCGGGTTCGCGTTGTAGACGTCGCTGATGAGGGTAACGCCGCCGGCCTCGATCCACTCGAGGCGCATCTCGGCGCCGGGGAAGTCCGCCAGCGCGGCGGCCGCGTCGCTTTCGTCGATGCCGAAGCGCCGGGCGACCGCGATCGCCGCGAGGGCGTTGAGCGCGTTGTGCCGCCCGGAGACGGGCAGCTCGACCCAGAGGCGCCCGTTGAGCTGGAACCGCTGCCCGCGCCCGCGCGGCTCGTAGGCCGTCAGGCGCAGGTCGGCATCCGGCGAGGCCCCAAAGCGGACCCGCCGCCGCTGCACCGTGGCGACGGCCTTGGCGAGCACGTCGCTGTCCGCCCACACGACGGCCAGGCCGTCGGCGGCCACGCACGGCAGCAGCGACGCCTTCTCCACGGCGACGCGCTCCACGCTGCCGAGCCCGGCGAGGTGGGTGGGGCCGATCGAGGTGATGACGCCCACGTCGGGGCGTGCGATGCGGCCGAGCGCCTCGACTTCGCCGGGGGCGTTGGTCCCGATCTCGCAGACGACGTAGTCGTGGGCGGGCTCGACAGCCAGCAGTGTCAGCGGCACGCCGACGGCGTTGTTATAGCTGTTCGGCGAGCACGAGCCGGCCAGCCGCCGCGATAGGATGTGGTGGATCATCCGCACCACGGTGGTCTTGCCGTTCGAGCCGGTGACGGCGACGACGTCGGCGGCCACCGTGCCGCGGTAGTGCAAGGCGAGCTGCCCCAGCGCCCGGGTGGTGTCGGGCACGAGCAGGAGGCCCATCTCCCCGCCGGGGAGGTCTTGGATCTGCGGCGCGTCGCGGCGGGCGACGGCCGCTGCGCAGCCCGTCTTCTGGGCAGCCGCCAGAAAGTCGTGCCCGTCGAACCGCTCGCCGCGCAGGGCGACGAACAGCTCGCCCGGGCGGGCGGTCCGGGAATCGGTGGTCAGGCCGGGGGCGGTCGGCTCGGCGGGCGGCCGAAGCCACCGGCCCCGCAGCGCCTTGGCGATCTCGTCCATTTCGAGGGGCCTCACCGCGCGGCCTCCCGTCGGCGGACGGCCGCGGCGGCGGCCTCCGCGTCGCTAAAGTGCACCCGCCGATCGCCGAAGTCCTGGTAGGTCTCGTGGCCCTTCCCGGCGATGAGGACGATGTCGCCGGGGGCGGCTTCGGCAACGGCGAGGCGGATGGCCTCGCCGCGGTCCACGCGGACGGCCGCGGCGGCGCGGGCGCTTTCGCTCATGCCCGCCACGATCTCCTCGATGATCGCCCCGGGGGGCTCCGTCCGTGGGTTGTCGGAGGTGACGATCACCCGATCGGCGTGGCGCTCGGCCACACGGGCCATTCGCGGTCGCTTCGTCCGGTCGCGGTCCCCGCCGCAGCCGAAGACCAGGATGATCCGCCCTCGCCGGATCGGCTCCAGGGCCGCGAGCACGTTGGCCAGGGCGTCGTCGGTGTGGGCGTAGTCAACGAAGACGTCGAACGGCGCCTCGGCGGCCACCCGCTCGAGCCGGCCGGGCACGCTTGCGACGCTCGCCAGCCCCTCCGCGATCGCCGGCAGGTCGATGCCAACGGCCAGGCCGGCCCCGGCCGCCGCCAGACAGTTCATCACGTTATGCCGCCCGATGAGCGGCGTGACGACGCCGGCCTCGCCGTCGGGCGTCACGATGCGGAAGCGGCTGCCCGTCGCGTCGATGCGCTCGATGCGCGCCCACACGTCGGCGGCGGGGCTCAGGCCGTACCAGATCACGCCCGCGGCCGTCGCGGCGGCCATCTGTTCCGAGGCCGCCTCGTCGCGGTTCAGCACAGCCACCGCGTCCGCGGGCAGCCCTTCGAACAGCCGCCGCTTTGCCCCCAGGTACGCCTCCATCGTGCCGTGGTAGTCGAGGTGGTCGCCGGAGAGATTGGTGAACACGCCGACGTGGAACGGCACGCCGGCCGTGCGACGCTGGTCGAGCGCATGCGAGGACACCTCCATCACCAGATGGCCCCGACCGGCGGCGAGCATCTCCTGCATCATCCCGGCAAGCTCGACGGGGCCGGGCGTGGTCGTGATGGCGGGGTGTTCGGCCAGGCCCGTCTCGTAGCGGATCGTTCCGACCAGTCCCGCCGGCCGCCCCACGTGCTCCAGCACGGCGCGCATGAGGTGCGCGGCGGTGGTCTTGCCGTTGGTGCCGGTAATTCCGACGTTGACCAGCCGCCGCGCCGGCCAGCCGAGGATCGCCTGCGCCAGCGGACCAACGCACGCCCGCGTGTCGCCGACTACGGCGCACGCCACGTCGGCGTCCAGCGCGCCGGCATCTTCACACACGACGGCCGAACAGCCCGCCGCCACCGCCGACGGAATGAACCTGTGCCCGTTCTCGATGGGACCTCTGACGGCGACGAAGCACGCGCCCGGGCCGCAGGCGCGCGAGTCGTCCCGAACGCACGCCACGTCGGCCTCGCCCGTCAGGGCCACCGGCCGAACGCCTGCCTCCCTCAGCAACTCCGAGAGCTTCATCTTCCGCCCTCCCCGCCGGCGCGCGGCGGGCGGCAAAATCGCTGCCCGGGATCGCCGCACAACGGGTTTGGCGAGAGCCCGGGCCAACGCACTGGGGTCCAACGTATCCGTTGCCGGTCCGCCACACCGGCCCGCGGCCGCCCGCATCTAGCGGTGCGCCACGGCAGGCTGCCCGGCGGCGTACGGCCCGGAGCCCGGCGCCACGCGGTCGGCCGGCACGCGAAGGTACGCCAGGGCCTTCTCGAGCACGTCGCGGACGTACGGGGCGGCCACCTGCGAGCCGTAGTAGCCGCGGGCGGCCTCGGGCCAGTAGACGGAGATCACACACAGGACTCGCGGGCGCGTGGCCGGCGCGCCGCCGGCGAAGGTCGCCGTGTAGGCGCCGTCGACGTATCCGCCGGGCCCGGGAATCTGCGCCGTGCCGGTCTTGCCGAAGCTGGTCCATCGCGAGAGCCGGCAGCTCTTGCCCGTGCCCTGCTCGACGACCTGCTTCAGGACGGCCAGCGTTTCGGCGGACGTCCGCGGGCTGATGACGCGGCGGACGACCTCGCGCCGGCTTTGCCACACCAGCTCGCCCGAGGCGTCGCGGACCTGGTCCACCAGCCGCGGGCGCAGCAGCTCCCCCCCGTTCACCAGCGCCGAAAACGCCATCGCAAGCTGAAGCGCTGTCACGGACATCTCCTGCCCGAACGGGACGCGAGGCGTGCTGTAGCCGTCCCACTTCCGCAGGTCCCGGATGATGCCGGCGTCCTCGCCCGGAACCTCGATGCCCGTCTTTTCGCCGAGGCCGAACCGGCGGCAGGTCTCGTACAGCCGCTGATTCCCCAGCCGCAGGCCCACCATCGCCATCACCGTGTTGATGGAGTGAACGACCCCCTCCTCGAGGGTCCTCGGGCCGCTCACCGGGTGATGGTCGCGGATGAGGCCGCCGCGCGGCGCCCGCAGGCCTTCGCGGTGACAGGTGAAGACCGAGTCGTAAGTGAACACGCCGGCGTCAACGGCGGCGGCGGCGAAGAGGGGCTTCATCACGCTGCCCGGCTCATACGGCATCCCCACGGCGCGGTTCACGCACGCGGACAGGTCGTCGCGGTTCGGGCGGTTGGGGTTGAACGCCGGCTGCGAGCACATCGCCAGCACCTCGCCGGTGTGCGGATCGACGACGACGCCGGTGGCCCACGTCCGCCCGTCGGCCCCGAAGCGATCGACGGCGGCGGCCACCGCACGCTCCAGGTACCCCTGTACGATCGCGTCGAGGAAGAGGCAGACATTGTGCCCGTCGCGCGGCATGGCGCTCTCGTCGGGAAGCGTCCAGGTCGGCCGGCGCCGGTTGTCAGCCAGCACCGCGAGCTGCCCGTCACCGGCGGCCAGTTCGGATGCCATGGCGAGCTCGAGCCCGGCGGCCGGTTCGCCGTCCCGATGGCGGAAGCCGAGCACCGTGGCCGCGAGGCTGCCGTTGGGGTAGTAGCGGCGCCACTCATGGGCGATGCCGACGCCCCGGATGCCCAGGTCGGCGACGGCACGGGCCTCGCCGTCGGTCAGTCCGTGTTTCACCCACGCGAAGCGCTTCTGGCGCCGGCTTTGGAGCGTCTCGAGCACGATGTCGCGCTCAAGCCTGACGGCGTGGCCCACGGCGGCGGCCGTGGGGGCAAGCTCGGCCTCCGGCAGCAAAACCGGATCGGCGAAGCAGCCCGGCACGCGCTCGCTCCCGGCCAGCAGAACGTACCCGCCGCGGGTGCAGGCGTAGAGGCTCCCCGGGCGCCCGATGAGAGGGATGACGCGCCGCTGCTGCTCGGCGGCGAGCTGAGCGGCCCTGGGCGCGAGATCGCGGAGGAGCACGACGAGCCGGGCACCCAACGCGGCAAGGCCGACCACGAGCAGGCCGAAGACGACGTCGTACCGCCATGTGCCCGGTTCGGGTCGCTTCACTTGTTCTGCCGCCTGTGGGCGCGGTCGCCGGGGGCGAGCCCGTACTCCGCCTGCTCGCTGTCGACCACCTCGAGACCCATCTCCTGCGACCGGCGGTGGACCTCCACCGGGGCCTTGAGCTCCACGAGCGTCCGATCCTGGCGCGTGAGCTTCCGCTGAAGCTCGCGCTGCTGCATCCGCAGGTCCTGCGTGTGGCGGCGCGCCGCGGCCTCGTGCCGCCGGAGCGTCACGAGCCCCACGGCGATCGCCGCGAACGAAACGATGACCAGGGCGATGCGCACGTGCGATATCCCCCGGGCGCTAGCGCGGAATCACCAGTTCGACGCCGACCGGCACGACGTCCGGGCTTCTGAGCTTGTCGCGATTGGCGTTGTAGATCCGCATGGCGGCGGCCCGGCTGCCGTCACCGAAGAGGCGCTCGGCAATCCGGCAGAGGCTGTCGCCCGGGCGGACGGTGTAGGTCTGCGGCCCAGGCGCGGGGCGAATCGGCGCTGGGGCCAGCACGGGACGGCCGGGCGCGGCGGGCGCAGGCCGCAGCGGCGCCGCCGGTGCCGAACGCGCGGGCGTCAGCGGCGGAATGATCAGTTCCTGTCCGACCGAGAGGTTCCCCGGGTCGGACAGGATGTGCCGGTTGGCCTGGAAGATGCGCTCGTACAGGTGTTCCTTGTCCGGCCCGTAGTAGCGCCTGGCGAGGGCGATGAGGCTGTCGCCGGGCTGAACCTTGTGAGTCCTGGGCACGGCCGCGGGCGGAGCGCCGGCGTGTTGCACCCGCGGCGTCGTCCGCGCCGACTCGGGCCGGTTGCCTTCCCGGGCGGCCAGCATCGGCGCCTCGCCGGACGGCCTGTCGCCTGGGCGGGCCTGCCGCTGCGCCTCGGGCACGGCGCGGCCGGCGTCGGCGCGATCGCGGGAGCGGTCGCTCGCATCCACCACCTCGACCGCCGGCGGCTCGGGCGGCCGCACCGGGGCGGCCGCTACCGGCGGGACGTCCGCACGCGTCGCCGGGGCCGGCTCCGGCGAGTTGATGATCTCGCTGAGCACCAGCCCGAACATGATGATAAATGCCAGCCCCACCAGCAGCCCGATTCTTGCCTGTCGCGTCATCGTCGTCGCTCCACGCTGTTCGTCCATGGGTCCGTATCCACTCATCGGCCGAACTACGCGATTCGCTCCAACCCGCGAAGCTTAGCCGACCGGCTCCGCGGGTTGCCCTGCACCTCGGCCGGCGAGGCGGCGAGGGGCTTGCGGGTCAGCCGCCTGGCCTTTCCCGCCCGGGCCAGTGCGGCGAAGGCGGTCTTCACCCGCCGGTCCTCCAGCGAGTGGAAGCTGATGATTGCGGCACGCCCGCCAACGGCGAGAACGCCCGGCAGGGCCGAAAGCAATGCGTCCAGGCTTGCCAGCTCGTCATTGACGGCCACCCGAAGCGCCAGAAAAGTCCGCGTTGCCGGATGCACCCCGCGCCGCGCCCGCCGCGCCGCCGGCGGGATCGCCCCCTCGACCACCCGCGACAGCTCAGTTGTCGAGCCGATGGGGCGCTCCTTCCTCGCCGACACGATGGCCCGCGCGATCCGCCGGCTGTAGCGCTCATCGCCGTAGCGATAGATCAGATCGGCGAGCTGTTTCTCGGGCAGGCGATTGACGAGGTCGGCCGCCATCCGCGGCCCCTGCGGGTCCAGCCGCATGTCCAGCGGGCCCTCCGCCGAGAAACTGAAGCCGCGGCCCTCGTCGTCAAGCTGGTTCGAGGCCACGCCCAGGTCCGCCACGAGAGCGTCGGTGGCCTCAACGCCTGCTTCGTCCAGCACCTCGCGGACGGCCGCGAAGTTCGCCTGGAACAGCCGGACGCGCGACCCGAACCGCGCCAGCCGATCCCTGGTGAAGCGCAGGTTCCCCGGGTCGAGGTCGATGCCGATGAGATGGGCCCCCGGCCCGGCGGCGTCGAGGAGGGCCTCGGCGTGCCCGCCGAGCCCGACGGTGCAGTCAACGAGGACGCTCCGGCCGGCCGGCGCGAGGAGGTCCGTCACTTCCTGCCGGAGGACAGGAACATGGGCGGCGATGCGGTCCATCGCACTCGCCGCCCAGGTCACACCATCGCCGCGCGGCGATCCATCGCCGCCGTGACGTAACTCGACAGTCCAATCCCGGCATACTCATCCCCCAGTGCCTGAACGCGCGCCACCCGGTGGGCCAGTTCCAGCAGGCGCTGCCGGTGCCCGTCTGTCAGGGCCGATGGCTCCGCGAGCCGGCCACGCAGTTCGTCGAGCGACACGCCGCGGCTTCCTTGCCGGGCGCGACTCCCGCACGGGGCGGTCTGGGGGATGAGCATGGTACGAATCCTTTCTTGCCGGGTTGTCTCCACGTGTCCGCCGCCGGGCCGCCACGAGCCCCGCCGGCGGATGTATTCGGTTGTCATTCGTCGGCGCCGCCCGAGGCAAGGCGGTCGGCCGCCTCGTACAGCGTCTCGCCATAGCTGCCCAACTCGCCCTCGACGCGGGCGTTCCACTCCGCCGTCGGCCAGATCTCGATGTGGTTGTCCGCCCCCACCAGCGTGACGTGCTGGGCGGTGACGGCCCGCTGCATGGACTTCTCGGGGACCACGACTCGGCCTTGTGCGTCGGGCTTCAGCAGACGGGCCATGGCGAACAGCAGATCGGTCTTTCTGTGGGTGCGGGTCGGCAAGGGCGAGCGCCTCATGGTCGCCATCAGCCGCCTGTAGTACAGGTCGGGGTACAGCCACAGGTGCCGGTCCGGTCCCAGGACCAGGATGAAGTTCTCACCGTCTTCCTCGGGGACAATCAGCTCGCGCAGGCCGGCGGCAATGGCCAGCCGTCGCTTTGGGTCGACCGTCTGCTCGAATTCCCCGAAGAAGAAAGCCACTGCCTGGTCCTTATTGCCGCTACGTGGGAACGAGAGGGAAGATACACCATTTCCAGGGACACGAACAAGAAGAAAATCTGGGTGGACCCCCACTTTCCGCCCCGATCCTGACCGTACATCGTGCTAACACCACCATCATCTTGGGCTCCCAGCCCGTAGGGGCCTCCAGATGTGGTTGCGAGGAAAAATGTCCGGCTTGCCGGCACGATCGCTGCGGCCCGGCGTGTCGTGCCGTCCGCCGCCCGCGCGCACGCCCCTCCGCTGGGGCATCTCTATCGGCCAGACCGCCCATCCGGCCCGAGTGAATCCGTGCCCCCTATGCGATGCATTCCCCGGCCACCTCCATGTAGAGCCGCTCGTGCGCGGCGACGTTCTCCTCGACCGTGTAGCACGTCACGACCCGCTGCCGGCCGGCCGCGCCCAACCGGGCCCGCAGCTCGGGATCCCCCGCGAGCCGCTCGACGGCCTCGGCCAAGGCGGTTACGTCCTCGCGGTCCACCAGCAGCCCGGTTTCCCCGTCAACCACGAGATCCCTCACGCCGGGGACCTCCGTGCCGACCACCGGCAGCCCCGCGGCCATCGCCTCGCCGATCGCCAGGCCGAAGCCCTCCCAACGGCTCGGCATCGCGAAGATATCGGCCGCGCTCAGCACGCCGCGAACGTCGTGGCGGAAACCCAACCACCGGCAGCGCTCGCCGCCCTCCCCGTGCGAGATGAACGTCTGGACCATGGTACGCTCCGGCCCGTCGCCGGCGATGACGAGCGCCTGGGGGTTGCCGCGTGCGCTGAGGTGGCTCATGGCGGCCAGGAGAGTGTCGATGCCCTTCTCGCGGTGCAGCCGGCCGACGAAGACGATGAGCGGCTGGGCGTCCCCGATGCCCCACTCCTGGCGAAGCGCCCGGCGGGTGGCCTCGTCGCGGGCGAAGGCGTCGGTGTCGATGCCGTGGGGAATGACACTGTAGAGCTGCGGCGGCAGGCCGCTACGGCGGGCGTGCCAATCCCGGGCAGACGCCGACACGCAGATGATCCGGTCGCACCGGGCGCTGAGGAACCTCGCGAAGGCGAACTGCCATGGCCGGAACCGTCCCTCGGCCGTGTGCACGGTGTGGACCACGTGCGGGACGGCGGCGAGGGTCGCCGCGGGCCGGCCCGCCAGATCCGCGTGGAACAGGTGCGTGTGGAGCAGGTGGACGCGGTGCCGCCGGAGCAGGCCGGCCAGCGTACGGAGCTTGCCGACGTCCCACTTGCCCCGCAGCCCGAGCACCGTCACCGGGATGCCCGCCTCGCGCAGCCAGTCGGCGACCTCGCCGCCGCGCAGCGCCACCACCTGCACCTCGAACCGGTCGCGGTCGAGCCGCTTCGCAAGCGCGTATACGCTGCGCTCCGCCCCGGCGGGGCCGAGCTCGGTAATCAGTTGGCATATGCGGAGTCGAGCCATCTCCCCGCCTCGGGATCCTGGAATCGATCATCATAGGGCGGCGGCGCGCTGCTGCAAGCGCCGCGGCTGGCCTTCGGACGGGGGCCGTGCCAGGCGGTCGGCCCCGCCCGCCACCCCGGACCAACAGAGGGATCGACCCATGAGGCCCGCCGACGTTAGCCGCCCCGCGCTGGCGGAACTGATCGATCACGTCGTGCTTCGCCCTACGGTAGTGACGGCGGACCTCGAGGCCGCCTGCCGGCTCGTGGCCGAGTACGCCGTCAGCCTCCTCTGCGTCCGCCCCCACGGTGTTGGCGAGGCGTCGCCGCGGCTGGCCGAAACGGGCGCGGCCATCAGCTCAAGGGAGTATCCCACCCGAAAGCATATCCCGAGCTTGTGGATGGCCCCCGATGACGAAGGAGGCCGCCCGCGGTTGCTTCGCAACGCATGGCGGATTGCGGTCAGCCCCCGGACCCCGCGAGTCCCCGATCATTTCCCATAAAAAATTCACTCGCCCTTGCAATTCTCCGATGTGAATGTTAGCATTATGTTAGGTATCCGGTATCGAGGGTGGTAACGTCAGGCAACTGACCGCAACCGGTTATTTTTGAAAGACTTACAGGCTGCCCTTCGGGGGGAGGGCAGCCTCGGGCGCTGCCGGATGAACATCGAGGCGATTGACGAGCCGATCCGCGTGCTGGCCGTCTTCGCCGGCGGCCGGATCGACCCCAGGCGATTCCGCTGGGGCGAGCGAACCTACACCATCGACCGCATCAACGGACGGTGGACGGACCGCGACGGCCATGGGTACGTCCTGCACTACAGCGTGCAGGTCGGAAACGAAACCTACTACATCCACTTCTCCAGCGCCGACGTGCAGTGGCGGCTAGACCAGGTGGCCGTGGAGTAGCGGCGGGTGCGATGGAAAAGACCGGTGCCGACAAGCTGATCGTCCACGTGGACGTCGATGCCTTCTTCGCGTCGGTGGAGCAACTGCTGCTGCCGGTGCTGCGTGCCCGCCCGGTGGTGGTGGGCAACGGCTGCATCGCCTCGTGCTCGTACGAGGCGCGGCGTTTCGGCCTGCATGCCGGCATGTCGCTGCGGGACGCGCGGCGGCTGTGCCCCGACGCCGTCATCCTCGACGGGCAGTACCACGTCTATCGCTGCTTCGCGGAGCACATCTGGCGTATCTGCCGGCGCTACACGCGCGGCCTGGAGACCTACCTCGACGAGGCCTACGGCGACGCCACGGGCATGACGGCATTGCACGGCGCTCCGCCGGTGCTGGGGCGGCGGCTCCAGCGCGACGTGGCGGAGGAGGTGCACCTGCCGGTTTCGGTGGGCCTGGCGCCGAACCGGATGCTCGCGAAGCTGGCGTCGAGCTCGGCGAAGCCGGCGGGCGTGGCGTGGATCGCGCCGGAAGCGGCACCGGAGTTCCTCGTCCCGCTGCCGGTGGAGAAACTGCCCGGTGTGGGGCACAAGACGCGCCGCGTGCTGCACGACATGAATATCCACACCGTCGGAGACCTGCGAGGCCTGCCCCGCGGCGTTTTGCGGACGCTGTTCGGGCAGCGCGGCGACGTGCTCCACGAACGCTGCCGCGGGCGCGACGTGGACGACCGCCCCGCCGCCGCACGCGACGCCGACGAGACCGCCCCGCAGCGCCCGCCGAAGACCATCTCGCGCGAGACCACCTTCCACCAGCCGACGTGCGAGGTGCCTTACGTGCGCGGCATGCTGTTTTATCTCATCGAACGGGCGATGCGCGCGGTGCGCGGCGCCGGCCTGCTCGCGCGCACCGTCGAGCTGTCCATCCGCTACGACGACTGGAAGGCGGCGGCGGCGCGGCACTCGCTGCCGGCGCCCACGGGCGACGACGAGCAGATCTACGCGGCGGCGCTGAAGCTGCTGGGGCGGCTGCACCGGCGGCGCGTGGCGCTGCGCCACGTGGGGGTCGTGCTGTCGGGGTTCTCGCCGGCGGCGGAGGAGGCACGGCTGTTCGAGTCGCGCAGCCAAACGAGGCGGCGCGACCTGCTCGAAAGCGTCGACACCATCCGCTCGCGATACGGGCACGCGGCGCTCGTCACGGGCGATTCCGCCGAGCTGCTGGGCCGGCTTCGGCAGAATGATTACGGCTTCGTCCTGCGAACGCCGTCGCTGACGAAATAGCGAAGGCCGGCACGCCGGCCCCCTTCGACGAGGACGCCCAATGGAGGCGAACGCCCAGGTTGTTCCGCTGCGCGCCTGGAGCGGCTACTCGCTGCTCCGGGGCCCGGTGCATCTCGACCGGCTGGTCAACCGGGCGGCCGAGAGGGGCGTCTCGCACTTGGCGCTCACGGATGTGAACGGCTTGTACGGCGCGCCGGTGTTCCACCGCGTCGCCGCGGCCGCGGGCGTGCGGCCGATCATCGGGGCGGAGATCCGCGCCGATCGCGGCGTCGCCGTTGCCCTCGTCGCCGACGACACCGGCTACGAGAATCTCTGTCGGGCTCTCACGCGCGTCCACGCCGGGCAGCCGGCATTGGGACCGGAGTTGGCGGCCCTTGCTGCCGGCCTGCACTTCATTGCGGCAGATGAGCCGACGGCGCGACAACTGCTGGCGACGGGCGTCGATCGCGGCCGACTATGGCTCGGCCTCGACCCGGAGGTCCAGGGCTCCGTGGCCGTCGGGCGGCTCCGCGAGCTGGCCGACGAGGCGGACGTCGGCGTCGTGGCCACCGGCGCTGCCCTGCTCGCCGACGAGGCCGACTACGACACGGCCCGGCTGCTCGCCGCCATCCGTCTGGGCGCCACATACGACACCGTGCCGCCGGCGGAGCTGCCCCACCCGGCCGCCCGGCTGCGCCCGCCCGAGCGGCTCGCCCGCTCCCTCGCCGACCATCCCGATGCCGTTGCGAACAACCGGCGGCTCGCGGAGGCGTGCTCGTCCTTCCGGCTGTTGCCTCGCGGGCCGGTCTTCCCCGAATTCCCCTGCCCCGGCGGCCGGGCCGCGGCGGGGTATCTCCGCCGGCTGTGCGAGGAGGGCCTCGCCTGGCGCTACGGCCGCGCCGTCCCCCCGGGGGGCCGACCGCGGCTCAGCCGCGAACTCGCGCTCATCGAGCGGAAGGGCTTCTCCGGCTACTTCCTGGTGGTGTGGGACATCGTCCGGTACGCGCGGCGCCGCGGCGCCCCGGTGGCGGGGCGCGGCAGCGGCGCCAGCAGCCTCGTGGCGTACCTGCTGGGCATCACCAACGTCTGCCCCATCGCCTGCGACATCCCGTTCGAGCGGTTCCTCAACGAGCAGCGCCAGGACTTCCCCGACCTGGACATCGACTTCTGCTGGCGGATTCGTGACGACGCCATCGCCTACGCCTTCCGCCGCTGGGGCGAGGACCACGCGGCCATGGTCTGCACGCACAACACGTTCCAGGGCGCCTCGGCCTTCCGCGAGACGGGCAAGGCGCTCGGGCTGTCCGATGGGCAGATTTCGCGCCTGGACGAAGCGGACCTCCACGAATACGCGGATGCGAACCAAGGCAACGCCGCCGGGCGCGATGTCGTCCCCGGGCTCTCGCGCATCGTGGGGCTCAGCCGCGGGCTGCTGCACCTGCCGCACCTGCTGTCTGTGCATCCCGGCGGCATCGTCCTCGGGCGGAAGCCCATCGACCGCTACGCGCCCGTCCAGCGCGCCGCCAAGGGCGTCATGATCACGCAGTACGACAAGGACGGCGTGGAGGACGTCGGCCTGGTCAAGCTCGACCTGCTGGGCAACCGCAGCCTGTCCACCATCAGCGCCGCCTGCCGGCTCATCCGCCGCGGGGGCAGGCGCGTGCCGGAGGTCGAATCGCTGCCGCCTGCGGACCCGGAGACGATCGCCACGCTTCGCCTCGCCGACACGGTGGGGTGCAACCAACTCGAATCGCCGGCGATGCGCCACCTGCTGAAGGCGCTCCGCCCGGCGTGCCGGCGCGACCTGATGAAGGCGTTGGCGCTGATCCGCCCGGGCGCCGCCTCGATCGGCATGAAGGAGACGTTCATCCGCCGGCAGCGCGGATTGGAGGCCGTGCCGGAGGCGCCGCCGCGCGTGCAGGCCGTCCTGGGCGACACGACCGGCGTGATGGTCTACGAGGATGACGTGATGCTGGTGGCCGCCGCGATGATGAACACATCGCTGCCGGAGGCGGACCGGTTCCGCAAGGCCGTCCAGAAGTGCCGCACGGACGAGGAGCGTCGCCGGCTGTCGGCGGAGTTCCTATCGCACTGCGACGCCGCGGGCCTCGACCGCGAGTATGCCAAGTCGATGTGGGTGCAGATAGCAAAGTTCAACAACTACTCGTTCTGCCGCGCCCACGCCGGCAGCTACGCCGTGCTCGCCTACGCCGTGGCGTACCTCAAGACGCACCACCCGCTGGCGTTCTGGGTGGCGGCGCTCAACAACAACCAGAGCATGTACCACCCGCGCGTCTACGTCGAGCAGGCGAAGCGCGACGGCATCCGCGTGCGGCTGCCGGACGTGAACCGCTCGGGGGCGGAGTTCACGGCTGAGGACGGCGCGATCCGCATCGGCCTCAATCGCGTGGAGGGGCTGGGCCCAGCGGGCATTGCGCCAATCGTGGAGGCCCGGCGGCGCGGCGGGCCGTTCGCCGGCCTCGCCGATTTCTACGCCCGCGTGCCGCTGGCCGTCGAGGAAACGCGGGCGCTGATCCTGTGCGGGGCGTTCGACGCCTTCGGGCGGACCCGCCCGGCGCTGATGCTCGAGCTCGGACTGCTCCAACAGGTGCAGCGCCGCGGCGGCGGGCGCGT
>CAZMDT010000042.1:0-3959 GCA_964564965.1 uncultured Planctomycetaceae bacterium
ACGCCAGCTTCCTGCACCGCAAGAGCGACCTGAACAACAACGCGGTGGTCATCTGGCTGGCGGACATGGGCACGAGCTTCGTGGCGGGCCTGGCCGTTTTCGCCACGCTCGGGGGAATGGCGTTCGCCTCGGCGGCGGCGGGGCAGCCCGTGCCGGTGGAGAAGGTCGTGGACGGCGGCCCGGGGCTGGCGTTCGTGGCGTTTCCCTATGCCCTGGCGCAGCTTCCGCACGCGGCGTACTTCAGCTTCGTATTCTTCGCGAGCCTGCTGCTGCTGGGGATCGACTCGGCCTTCAGCATCACCGAAAGCACGCTGGCGAGCATCGTGGACAAGACGGGCTGGCGGCGCGGGCCGACGCTGGTGGTGCTGACGGTCGTCGGGTTCGGCGCGGGGCTGCTGTTCTGCACGCGCGGCGGGCTGACGTGGCTGGACACCTTCGACACCTTCATCAACGGCACGTGGGGCATCACGCTCACCGCCCTGCTGGAGTGCCTGGTGCTGGGCTGGCTGTTCCGCCTCCGCCGTCTGAGACAGCACGCTGATGAGCGAAGCGACTGGAAGCTCGGCGCCTGGTGGGACCTCTGCATCCGCCTGGTCATTCCCGTGGTCCTGGCGGCCCTGTTCGCCTGGAGCCTGTTCAACAGCCTGTCGGACCCCACCGGATACGCCGCCCGGTACGCCGCCGGCGCCGTCACCGTTTGCGTGCCCCCCGCCGACAGGCCGCACGGGTCGCACACCCTCGAGGTGGAGTTCGTCTCCAGCTTCACCGGCGAGGCGGACCAGAAGGCGGCCTTCGACCTGACCCGACCGGAGCAGGCCAAGGGCTGGCAGGTCGGCCCGCCCGACGTAACCGCGCCGGCGGCGACGACGCCCCCGGCCGCCGCATCGCCGGATGCGCCCCCGGCCGCCCGGCCGATCAGCTACACGACCGACACGCTCACCCCAGCCACGGCCTACACCGTGCGGTACCGGTGGGTCGCCAAGCCGAGCAAGCGAGCACAGATCGGCCCCCGCCCGGTCTGGGTCGAGCTGACGAGGCTGACGACCACGCAGAAGCGCGTCGGCCTCAACATGGGCAACGTCATCGGGTTGATCCTCATGGCGGCGGCGCCCGTCCTGGCCATCGTCATCAGCGTCGTGAAGTTCCGCCGGCGGGAGGTCGAGCCGATCCGCCCGTCGTACGCGGACGCCACGCCCCGCGGCCGCGGCGCCGGACTCCTCGCCGTGCTGCTCGCGGCGGCGGCGCTGGTCTGCTCCGTGGTGGCGCTGCAGGACATGCTCGCGGGCGTCGGGTGGCTGCGCGTCGGGGGCGCGGGCCCGGACCCCGCCGTCGCGCCGTTCGCCGCGACGAGCTACTGCCTGCCCGCCGCGCTGGTCCTCACGCTGGCCGCCTTCACGGTGGGCGGAACGACGGTGCTCCGGCTGGAGAAGCGGACGATCAAGGCGAGCATGGCCGCACGCGCGGGCACGGGCCTGGGCGTGCTGGCGCTGGGGCTGGTGGGCGGGCTGGCGCTGGCGCTCTGGACGCTGACGCACCGTTTCGCGCCGGGCGCCGGCACCGAGGCGGGCGATGATCTGTCGGTCACGAGCTACGTCGTGCTCGCCGCGATGCTCGGCCTGATCGTCGTGGGACTCGGGTGGTGCTTCCTGCGGGCGATGCGTGCGGCCGGCGCCGGCGGGACGGAGCAGGAGCAGACGGCCGAGGACGTCGGCAGGGAGTGAGCCCCCCCGCGCGCCCTACCGGCGGCGGCGAAGCTCGCGCTGCATGTCGCGCTGCTGCTCGCGCTTCCGGATGGCCTCGCGCTTGTCGTACTGGCGCTTGCCCTCGGCGATGCCCAGCTCGCACTTGGCCCAGCCCCGCTTGAAGTAGACGGCCAGCGGCACGAGCGTCTTGCCCTTCTGCCGGACGTGGGCTTCGAGCTGGCTGAGCTGGCGGCGGTGCAGCAGCAGCTTGCGGTCGCGCGTGGGCTCGTGCTGCATGCCCTCGGCGGCCTGGGGATACTGCGCGATGGTCGCCCCGACCAGAAACGCCTCGCCGTCGCGAATGCGGGCATAGGCCTCGTCGATGGTCGCCTGCCCGGCGCGGAGGCTCTTCACCTCCGTGCCGCACAGCTCCAGCCCGCACTCCACCACCTCACGGATGTGGAAGTTGTGGCGCGCCTTGCGGTTCGTGATCCGCGGCGTCGAAGGTGACTTGTCGCCTTTGGCGGCCATGTGCTCCGGTCTCGCGACGGTGTCGGCAAGACGACGCGGCGAAAGGAATTCCCGGGATTATCGGGAAGGGAGCGACAGGAAGCACGCCCTGTTTGCATCTCTGGAATCGGGCAGTTCCGGACCTCCCGTTCCTTGGCGGCAGATCAGCGGCTGAAGACGGCGTAGTAGCCGCCGTCGTGCCAGCGGGCGGGGTCGTCGGCGCCGCCGGGGAGGATGAGCTTCTCATCGAGGAGTTCCAGGCCCGGCACGCGCTGCGACAGCCAGCGGGCGACCTCGCCGTTCTCCTCCGGCTCGAGGCTGCACGTTGAGTAGACGAGCCGCCCGCCGGGCTTGACGAACGCCGCGGCCGCGGAGGCGAGGGCCTGCTGATCGCGAACGAGACGGCCGAGGGAGAACTCGTCGAAGCGCCAGCGGGCCTCGGCCCGGCGCGCGAGGACACCGGTGTTGCTGCACGGGACGTCCACAAGCACAACGTCGAAGCTCGCGGGCGGAAGCGAGCCGATGTCGTCGGCGAGCACGGTGCGGACGATGTTGACGCCCAGGCGGCGGCAGTTGGATTCGATCCGCCCCAACTTGCCCCGCGCCACGTCCACGGCAACGATCGAGCCCTGATTGTGCATCAGCTCCGCCAGGTGCGTGGTTTTGGTACCGGGGGCGGCGCAGAAGTCCAGGACGTTCATGCCCGGCCCCGGCGCCGCCGCCAGGCCGACGGCCGTCGCCGTCGGGTCCTGCGTCTGGACCAGGCCCTCGGTGAAGGCGGAAAGCCCGAGGCCGCTTCGGCGGTCGGTGAACACAACGCTGTGGCCGTTCTCGTGCGCCACGGCGGCCACGCCGTCGGCGGCCAGCGAATCGAGGACGGACTGGATGTCCGCCTTCAGCCGGTTCACCCGCAGGATCAGCGGCGCGCGGACGTCGGCGTGGGCGGCGACCTCGACGGTGGCCTCCGTCGATCCGAGCCGCGCCAGCCAGCGGCGCACGAGCAGCCTCGGCAGCGAATAGGCCTCGGCGATATAGCCGACGGCGTCGCGCCCGGGGTCGCTGAACACCGGCGCCTCCGTCCGTCGGAAGTGGTCCGGTGAAAGCGGAATGACGTCGGGCGCCACCGGCGGCCGGCCCGCCACCGGGTCCGAGACCCGACGCTTGACGGTCCGCAGGACACCGTTGACCATGCCGCTTTTCCGTCGGTGCCGGTGGCGGATGGCCTGTTCGACGGCCTCGTTGACGGCGGCGTGCGCGGGAATCCGCGTCAGGAAGACCAACTGGTAGATCCCGACGGCGAGGATGTCGCTGAGGGTGCCGGGCAGGGCCTTGGTCGGCTGGCGCATGTACGCGCGCTGGAGGGCCTGAATCGTCGCCTTGCGCCGGCAGGCGCCCAGGGCGAGCTCGCGTGCCAGCGCCTGGTCCGCCGCCGACAGCTCCGCCCGCGCCAGCAGGTTCTCCAGCCTCATCGACACGTTGCCCCGGCGGTCGCCCAGGGCCCAAACGGCGATGTCACGCGGATCATTGGCCATCGTGCTGCGCCTCCATTCGAATGAAACAGTCGCCTTCGCTTACCCGATATCCGTTCACGAAGTCCCGCCAGCTCATCAGCCGCTTGCCGGCGGGCTTGATCTGCTCGATCCGGACCCGGCCCTTCCCGGCCCCGACGAGAAGGTCGGCATCGACGCGCCCCGGCTCGCCGGCCTGCCCGTTGTCTTCGGCCGCCGCCCGAGCCAGGATGACGGGCATCTCGCGCCCGTCCTGTCG
>CAZMDT010000042.1:3969-14406 GCA_964564965.1 uncultured Planctomycetaceae bacterium
ACACCGCATGCCCGCCCGGCCACGGCCACGTGCCACGCACCAGGTTCGACACGTCGCTCGCCGAGCCCGACCATTCGATCAGACCGTCCGACTTCTTCAGGCGCGGCGCCAGCGTCGCCTTCGACTCATCCTGGGGCCGCGGCTCCGCCGCCCCGGCCGCCAGAAGGTCGAGCGTGCGGCATACGAGCCCGGCGCCAATCGCCGCCACTCGGGCCAGCAGCTCCTCGGCCGTCTCGTCGGGGGCGATGTCGGTCGCCTCCTGGAGGTAGACCGGCCCGGCGTCCATCCGGTCCGCAAGGGCAAAGGTCGTTGCGCCGGTCCGCCGGCACCCGCGGATAATCGCCCAATTGACCGGCGCCGCCCCGCGAAGAGCGGGCAGCAGCGAAGCGTGCATGTTGAACGCCCCGAGCGGCGCCAGCTCGCGCACGTGACGGCCGATGAACTGCCCAAAATCGACGACGCAGATGACGTCCGGCCGCAGGGAGCGAATGACCTCGGGCGAGCCTTCAGCGTTGATGTCTTCGAGCTCGTGGACGGGCAAGGCCGCCTCGCCGGCCAGCTCTGCAAGGCGCGTCGGGCGAAGCCTGGAGCCGCGCCCCGCCGGCCGGGCCGGCTGCGTCACCACCCCCACCACGTCGTGCCCGCCCGCCAGCACGGCGCTCAGCGACGGAACGGCGCATCTCCCGCTGCCGCAGAACAGTACCCTCATCCAGCCACCTCTGGGAGTCCTAGTCTTGCACGCGCCGCGACGGGCCACAAGCTAAAAACGAGCGGCGCCCCGGTGGCTCCCCCGAGGCGGCCCCGACGCGCCGCGGCCGGGCACGCCTTGACAGCGCCACCGCACCGGCGTACGCTAGAGCGGTCCAGCGGAACGGATGCTCCGAACCGCATTTCCAGAAGGTGCCAGGGATGGCAAAGCGATCCTCCGGCAGACCCGGGTCCCGCCCGAAGACCCCTGGCGCGCGGAAGCCGCGCCAGAAGACCGCCAAGCCGAGGCCCGGGCCGAAGAAGCCGCCGGCCGAGCCGAAGAAGGCACGCGGCGGGAAGCCTGCCTCCGCAGCCCCCGCACCTCCCGCGGGACCGGACACGCCGGGCGAGCAGACCCCGCCGCCGAAGAAGCAGGCCGCCGCCTACGCCACCGCCGAGAGCATGGCGAAGGCACAGCGGGCGATCTCCGTCAGCGAATTCTTCGCCAAGAACCGGCACCTGCTGGGCTTTGACAACCCCCGCAAGGCACTGCTGACGACGGTCAAGGAAGCCGTCGACAACGCCCTGGACGCCTGCGAGGAGGCGGGCATTCTTCCGGAGGTGGAGATCGGCATCGAACAGATGTCCGAGACGCACTTCGGGGTTTGGGTGCAGGACAACGGCCCGGGGATTGTGCGGAGCCAGATTCCGAGCATCTTCGGGCGGCTGCTGTACGGCAGCAAGTTCCACCGCCTCCGGATGAGCCGGGGGCAGCAGGGCATCGGCATCTCGGCGGCGGGCATGTACGGCCTGCTGACGACGGGCCGGCCGGTCACGATTACCTCGCGCACGGGCCCGCGGGCGAGGGCGCATTACTACGAACTCCAGATCGACACGCGCAAGAACCGCCCGGACGTCATCCGCGACGAGCCGATCGACTGGGAGCCCCCCCATGGGACGCGGGTGGAGATCGAGCTGGAGGCGCGCTACCAGCGCGGCCGCCAGAGCGTGGACGACTACCTCGAGCAGACGGCTATCGCCAACCCGCACGTGAAGCTGACGTACCGCGCCCCGGACGGGCGGACGGACACATACGAGGCCACGGTCAAGTCACTGCCGACGGTACCGAAGTCGATCCGCCCGCACCCGTACGGCATCGAGCTGGGCGTGCTGATCAAGATGCTGGCGGACAGCAAGGCGCGGACGCTCCAGAAGTTCCTGACGGGGGAGTTCTCGCGGGTCTCGCCGCGGGTGGCGAGGGAGGTCATGGAAAAGGCGGGGCTGAAGCCGAAGGGCCGGCCCTCGCGTCTGAACGGCGAGGCCGCCAAGGCCATCTATCGGGCGGTCCAGGACACGCGGATCATGGCGCCCGCCACGGACTGCGTCGTGCCCATCGGCGAGGAGAAGCTCATCGCCGGGCTGAAGCAGGTCGTGAACGCCGCGTTCTACACCGCGACGACCCGCAGCCCCGCCGTCTACCGCGGCAACCCGTTCATCATCGAGGCGGCCTTGGCGTACGGGAAGCCCGAGGGCCACAGCGCCGAACCGCAGGGCGAGGCGGAGCCCCGGGCCGCGAAGGGCGCCGGGGCGGGAAAGGCCGACGAGGAGCAGGAAGGGCAGACCGCGAAGCTCATTCGCTTCGCCAACCGCGTGCCGCTGCTGTACCAGCAGTCGGCCTGCGCCATCTACAAGGCGGTGGCCGGGCTGAACTGGAAGGCTTACGGCCTGGCGCAGGCGCGCGGGGCGCTGCCCGCCGGGCCGCTGACGGTGGTCGTCCACATGGCATCGGTCTGGGTGCCGTTCACCAGCGAGTCGAAGGAGGCCATCGCGTCGTACCCGGAGATTCTGAAGGAGATCCGGCTGGCCCTGCAGGACTGCGGGCGAAAGCTCGGGCTGCACGTCCGCAAGGCCGTGCGGATTCGCCAGGAGCTCAAGAAGCGCAGCTACATTGAGAGATACATCCCCGCCATCGGCGAGGCCCTGCGGGACATCCTCGACCTGAAGGACCGACAGGTCTCAATCGTCTGCAACAACCTCAGGGACGTTCTTGAACGCAGCAGAAGGCTGTAGCACGGAAACGATGCCCCGACGGGACGCCGTCGTTCGTATCGTTTCGCACAACGCGTTCTGGTTTCAGGCGGCGCCGTACCTCGGCGTGGAGCCCGGGCCGCCGGATGACGCCGTGCTGTGGCGACTGGCCGACCTCTACACCGCCCTGGCGCCGGATGTGCTCTGCGTCCAGGAGGTCCAGGACGAACGGACGTTCAAGGCGCTCCGGGCCGCGATGGACATGGACGGCCGGTACTGCCCGGGCGGCGAGCTGCCGCAGTACGGGGGGGCGATCCTCTGGCGCAGGGGGCCGGGCGGGTCGTCGGGCCCGCCGGAGTACGCCGACTGGCGTGGCAAGGCCCGCGCAGCCCCGGGCAACAGAAGCATGCCGGTCCCCCAAAGGATGTGGCAAGTCCTCCGCACGTCCTGGGCCGGCGGGCTCTGCGTGGCCAACGTCCATCTGCCTTCGGCGAGACAACTGACCGCCCCGGAGGCGAAGCGCCGGCGGCTCGCCGAACTGACCCGCGTCCTCGGGCGCGACCCACGTCCGAATGTCATCGCCGGCGACCTCAACGAGCAGCCCGGAGGCCCTGTCGGGGAGCTTCTCCAATCCTGCGGCTATCGCGATGCGGCTGTGGTGGCCGGCCAAGCCGACCTGCCCACGAACGTCGGCGGCGGACGGGGCGACTACATCTGGCTGTCAAATGACGTGGACGCGTCGCTGCTCGACTACAGCGCGACGGCAGAAGGGGGTTTCGCCGCGGGCCGGCCGGGGAAGCAGTACCTCAGCGACCACCTGCCGCTGCGTGTGTCCCTCGGCTCGGGCCGCGACAGATGAACAGGCTCTGCCCCGACGTGAAGCACGTCCTGGAGCGCAGCGGCGGGATCTGATGCCATTGCGGGGCAGCGACCGTGCCGCCGGGGGGCCGGCTCGCGGGCTTGCCCATCCTCTGGGGCGGGCGACGCCGGGGGCGCACGTGCAAGGAGCACATGCACGATATCGCCAAGCAGGTGAGGCCGGAGTTGCCGGAGTTTCTCGGCAGGATGGCCGAAGAGGCACGGAGCAAGCAGGCCAAGGAAGCCAAGGAGCAGGACGGGGCCAAGTAGCCCGTGGCGCGGGGGGCCGGGGCCTCAGGCCAGGTTGGCCTCCAGGGGCAGGCCGTCCGCCACCGGCAGCGTGCTGATCGGGCGGCGGCCGTACGGACAGGCGCCCACCTCGTGCCAGTGCCCGATCCGCTTCTCCCCCCACCGCCAGCAGAGGCGCACCTCGCGTCCGCCGGCCACGCAGGGGAAGTCCACGACGCCGACGGCCCAGTCTCTCAGCTCCGCGCCGACCTCGTCGAGCTCCTCCAAGTAGCCGTGGAGGCGCATGGCCATCACCGCCAGGCGGTCGCGCGCCAGGTCGGCCTCGCCCTCGCTGCCCGCCGCGGCGACGATCTGGCCATGGCGGTTATACTCGGCGGCTTCGATCGTCTCCTGAAGCTCCACGAGGCCGTCATATTCGTCCATGACGTCGCGGACGATCCGCCGGATGAGCACGAGGGCGCTGTCGGCCTGAGCCGCGTTGAAATGCCGCGGGCCGACGATGACCGCGTCGGGCGAGGGCACGGACGCAAGGTCGCTGTTCATCGACACACATCCTCTGCGCTACGCAACCGTTATCGGCCATCGGGCTGGCGAAGCATGAATGGACGGCGGCGCTTGGCACGGCTGAGGGCGCGCGCTATCCTTGGGCGATGTTCGGTTTCCTCAACGTTCACAAGCCGCCGGGGCCGACGAGCCATGACGTCGTCGTGTGCGTCCGGCGGCGCCTTCCCCGAAAGACCAAGGTCGGCCACGCCGGCACGCTCGACCCGTTCGCCCAGGGCGTGCTGGTGGTGTGCGTCGGTCCGGCCACGCGTCTGGCCGGGTACGTCCAGGCGCAGCCGAAGCGCTACGCCGCCGAGATCACGCTCGGCGCAACGAGCAGCACGGACGATCCGGACGGCGACATCGAAGCGCGTCCGCGCACCGGGCCGCCGGCGGAGCCCGACGTCCGGGAGGTGATTGGGCGGTTCGTCGGCGAGATCGAGCAGGTGCCCCCGGCCCATTCGGCCATCCACGTCGCCGGGCGCCGGGCCTATGAGCTCGCGCGCGCGGGCCAGGCGCCCGCGCTCGCCCCGCGGCGCGTCAGCATCCACGGCCTCGACCTCGTGGGGTACGCCTGGCCCCTGCTGACCATCGACGTCCGCTGCGGCAGCGGGACGTACCTGCGGGCCCTCGCCCGGGACATTGGCGAGGCCCTCGGCGTGGGGGGATACTGCTCCGCCCTGACCCGGACGGGTGTCGGCACGTTCGAGCTTTCGGCGGCCGTGCCGCTGGATGAACTCAACCCGCAGTGGCACCTCCTGCCGCCGCTGGTTGCCGTCGAGGCCCTCCCGAAGGCAGTGGTCAACCCCGAGGAACAGCGGAGGATCTCGATGGGGCAATCCGTCAGGCCCGCCACGCCGGTTGAGGATGCCGAAGAGGTGGCCGTCCTCGGCACCGCCCGCGGCCTGGTCGCCATCGCGACGGTCCACAGCGGGGAGCTTCGGCCGACGAAGGTCTTCTCGGACCTCTGATCGCCGGCGATCCCTCAGCTCGGCCGGTCGATCTTGCCGATCCGCCGCGCGTGCCGGCCGCCGTCAAACGGCGTCGACAGGAACATCTCGACGATTTCGAGCGCCGCCTCGACGGCAATCATCCGCTGGCCGAAGGAGATCATGTTGGCATCGTTGTGCTGCCGCGCCAGCCGGGCGGAACGCAGGTCCCAGCAGACCGCGCACCGGACGCCGGGCACGCGGTTGGCGACGATGGCCTCGCCGTTGCCGGAGCCGCCCATCACGATGCCGCGCTCGCAGTCGCCGCGCGCCACCGCCTCCGCCGCCGGGCGGATCACGTCCGGGTAGTCGCACGGCTCGGAGGAGTCTGTGCCGAAGTCCGCCACCTCGTGGCCGGCCTTCCGCAGGTGCTCCTTCACGCGCTGCTTGTACGCGAACCCCGCGTGATCGGACGCCAGGGCAATTCTCATCGCGTGCCTCGCTCGCCGCTGCCGGCCCCGAAGATGCCGTCCCACGTGAACTCGAACCAGCCGTCGCCCGCCGGCGAGGAGAACCCCGCCTCGGCATAGGCGACGCACAGCCGTCGCTGCGCCGGCCAGGCGATCACCGAATGCACCGTGTGCGTCAGTCCGGCCTGCGCCACCTCGTCAATCGCGCGGCGCGCGCCGTCGAAGTCGGCGCTGTCCGCTCCGGCGGCGAACCGGGCCACGGTGGCGAACAGCCTGCGGTACCGGCTCTTCGTGGTGGCGAACACCGAGGGCTCACTGTGGCTGCGACTCAGAAAATGGTTCGTGCAGACGATCGCCCCGGGCAGCTCGCCCTCCTCGGGCCGGCGAATCGTCACGCCCTGCTCCTTCCCGTTGCCGTCCCACTCCAGAACCGCCACGTCGGCGCCCTTCCCGTCGCGCCTGGCCGGGGCGGCCGCCAGCACGGTGTTGCCCTTTCGCGGGCGGGCCGTCCGCAGACTGCGGGCCAGGTCTTCGACGGCCGCCGGCACGGCCGCGGCCTCCAGGGCCGAGCGCAGCGCGAGCGTCCGCGGTACCCACGGCCGCTTGCCGGTGCGCGCCAGGCCGTTGGAGTTGTGGATCGCCACGAAGACGCCGTCGGCGTTCAGGGCCGTGTAGCAGCCGACCATGCCACACCAGGAGAAGCCGATCGTGGGCTCCAGCCCCTCTTCGGCGGGCTCGTTGGCGATGATGCACTGCCCCGACACCATGCCCCAGCTCGACAGGAACTCCAGGTTCCGCCCCACGATGAGTTCGCCGTCCGGCGTCGCCCTCCCCCAGGCCGCGAAGCTGCTGCACCCCAGCGTGACCAGATCGGCAACGATGTTGCATGCCTTCAGGTCCTGCAGCGACACCTCGCGCCGCAGCGACGGGATGACGCGGTCAGGCGGATTCGGCAGCGCCTCCCGGATCCCCGCCAGCATGCCCGCCAGCTCCTCCCTGTAGCGCGGCGGCCACGAGCACTGGAACGTCTGGGGCACAACCAGCAGTTCGTAAGCCCTCTGCCCGACGGCCCGGCTGCCGAGGCCGGCGGATCGGATCAGGTTGTCGATGACGGCGATGATGTCTCTGGCGGCAAGGTAGCCGTGGTCCCTGCCGCGCTGCCAGTGCGTGCCGCGGAGGACCATGAAGGGGCGTCCGCGGACGGTGCCGCGGATGCTGCGGGCGCAGGGCCCGGGGCGTCCGGCGTCGGGCGCGGCGGCACCGCACCCGTTGAGGGCCAGCGCGGCCAGCAGCACGCCGGCGCCCCGGAGGGCGAGTTGACGAACGGCGGGTCTGTCGTTCCTGACGGTCATCCTGGTCCGGACCTCACCCCGCCGGCCCGCCCGGCGCCCGCTTGCGGGCCCCGGCGCGTCGCGCGTCCCTCACGCCGGGCGGGACGCGTACTTGATCACGTGCACCACCGCCCCCTGCGGGTCGCTGAGGACGGCGAAGCGCCCCACGCCCGGGATGTCGGTCGGCGGATGGTGCACCTTACCCCCCAGCCGCGCCGCCTCGGCGACGGTCGCGTCCACGTCGTCGACCGTCACGTAGACGCCCCAGTGCGGCGGCACGCCGGGCGGCAGGTTCGGCGGCATGGTCATCATCCCCCCCACCGGCCGCCCGCCGACCTTCGCCACGACGTACGCCCCACCGGTGCCCGGCATCGGCGAGTCCTCCAGCTCCCAGCCGAACAACTCACCGTAGAACCTCCCCGCAGCCTGCAGATCGTTGGTGCACAGCTCGCACCAACTGAACGCGCCTTGCGTCTGGAATGAGTCGCCCATGGCGTGCTCCTTGCCCGGGTTCGTCCGGAGGCCGGACAATCGTATGCGCACCCCGCGGCGCAAACAAGCGCGGCGGGGCGATCAACTCGCCCCGCCGCGCCGTCATCGTCAACCACTCATGCCCGACCCGGTCGCCGGCCATCGGCGCCGCACCCGCGGCCACCGGGCACTAGCCATTGGTCATCGATCATTGGTCATTCGTCATTTGCTAGTACATGTCCTCCATGCCGCCGCCCGGCGCGGCGGGCTTCTTCTTCTCGGGGATCTCGCTGACCAGCGCGTCGGTGGTCAGCAGCAGGCCGGCCACGCTGGCGGCGTTCTGCAGGGCCGTCCGCTCGACCTTCGTCGGCACGATCACGCCCGCCTTGACGAGATCGCAGAACTTGGCCTGCATGGCGTCGTAGCCGAGGTTGGCGTCGTCGGACTCCATCACCTTGGCCGCCACGATGCTCCCGTCCAGGCCCGAGTTCTCCGCGATCTGCTTGATCGGGGCCACCAGGGCACGCCGCACGATGTCCACGCCGGTGCGCTCGTCGTCGCTGTCGCACTTGACCTTGTCGAGCGCCTTCATGGCCCGCAGGACGGCCACCCCGCCGCCGGGCAGAATGCCCTCTTCCACGGCGGCGCGGCAGGCGTGCAGGGCGTCCTCGACGCGGGCCTTCTTCTCCTTCATCTCGACCTCGGTGGCCGCCCCGACGTTGATCTGGGCCACGCCGCCCGACAGCTTCGCCAGGCGCTCCTCGAGCTTCTCGCGATCGTAGTCGCTGGTCGTGGTGTCGATCTGCGTCTTGATCTGCTCGATGCGGCCCTTGATGTCCTGGACCGTGCCGGCGCCCTCGATGACGGTGGTGGTGTCCTTGTCCACGCGGACGCGTTTGGCGCGGCCGAGGTCGGACATCTGGATGTTTTCCAGGCTGATGCCCATGTCCTCCATGATCGCCTTGCCGCCGGTGAGGACGGCGATGTCCTTGAGCATCTCCTTGCGGCGGTCGCCGAAGCCCGGCGCCTTGACGGCCACGCACTGGAGCGTGCCGCGCAGCTTGTTGACCACCAGCGTCGCCAGCGCCTCGCCCTCGATGTCCTCGGCAATGACCAGGAGCGGCCGCCCCGCCTGGGCGACCTTTTCCAGCAGCGGCACCAGGTCCTTGATCGCCGAGATCTTCTTCTCGTGCACCAGCACGAAGGGCTTCTCCAGGTCGCATTCCATCGTCTCGACCTTGTTCACGAAGTGCGGGGAGATATAGCCCTTGTCGAACTGCATGCCCTCGACCAGCTCGACGTCGGTCTCCAGGCCCTTCCCTTCCTCGACCGTGATCACGCCGTCCTTGCCGACCTTGTCCATCGCGTCGGCGATCTGCTGGCCGATCCCGGTGTCCTGGTTCGCCGCACACGTTCCGACCTGGGCGATCTCCTTCGAGCTCTTCACTTCCTTGCTCATCGCCTTCAGGGCATTGACGACGGCGTCGACCGCCCGGTCGATGCCGCGCTTGAGCTGCATCGCCTTCGCCCCGGCGGCGACGTTCTTGAGGCCCTCCTCGAAGATGGCCTCGGCGTAGATGGTGGCCGTCGTCGTGCCGTCGCCGGCGACGTTCGACGTCTTGGAGGCCACCTCCTTCACCATTTGCGCGCCCATGTTCTCGTTGGGGTCCTCGAGCTCGATTTCCTTGGCGACGGTGACGCCGTCCTTGGTCACCGTCGGCGCCCCGAAGGACTTCTCGAGCACGACGACCCGCCCGGTCGGGCCAAGCGTCACCTTGACGGCCCGCGCCAGTTGCTTCACGCCGCGCCGAATCGCCTCGCGGGCCTCTGCGTCAAATGCGATCTTCTTCTTTGCCATCTTGGAACTCCTATCGGTGTTTCGTCGCCGGCGGCCTCGGGCCGCCCTCTGCATGCCAGACCCATGGAACGTACCGCCCAGGCGTCACTCGATGATCGCCACGATGTCCGACTCGTTCATCAGGAGGTACTCCTCCCTTTCGATCTTGATGTCCGTGCCGGCATAGCTGGTGAACAGCACCGTGTCGCCCTTCCTGACCTGGAACTTCGCCCGGGTGCCGTCATCGAGCAGCTTGCCGTCGCCCACCGCCAGCACCGTGCCCCTCTGCGGCTTCTCCTTGGCCGTGTCCGGCAGGACGATGCCGCCCTTGGTGACCTCCTCGGCCTCAAGGCGCTTCACGAGAACCTTCTCGCCCAGCGGGCGAATCTTGGGGGCGCGCTTCGAACTCTTCGCAGCCTTTGCAGCTTTGGCCATACGTGTGCCCTTTCCTTTCCTGAATGCTCTAGGGTCCATCGCGTCCTGCGACGCGTTCCAACGCCTCTCACCAGGGCGGCCCCTCGCGGAGCACCTGGTCGAGGCGTGCCATCATGCCCTGAATCTGCCGGAGCAGCTCCTCGAGCGCCAGCGGACGCGCCACGACGCTGAAGGCCGCCAGGCGAAGCGCGTCCTCCAGCCAGCGCCGGTCTCGCTTGCCGGTGATCACCACCACCGGCAGGGCCGCATCCAGCCGCCGGACCATCCGAAGCAGCCGGAGAATGTCAACTTCCCAGTCCGCCGCGTCGTCCAGAACGGCCGCATCCGCAACGCCTTCCTCGACCACCTTCAGCAGATCGGCGTCGCCATGCACACGGCAAGGCGCCAGCAGGCGATGCCCGACGATCTTCTCCAGCGCGGGCAGCCATCCCTCGGCCTCGCCGGTGATGACGAGCTTGAAGGGCCGCCTCGGCTTGTTGGCTATCGTAACCATCGCTCCATCCCCCCCCCGCTACCCGCCCGACTGCGGAGCGACTTAAGGGCGCGTCGCTACGGGCGGACCCCGCCCACTGCCACTACAAGCAATCACGGTGCCAGCA
>CAZMDT010000043.1:0-14211 GCA_964564965.1 uncultured Planctomycetaceae bacterium
CCTGAACTCGCCGCGCCCGGTGCTGGTCGATTTCTACTCCGACCGCTGCGGGCCGTGCCGCAAGCTCGCCCCCACCATCGAGACGCTCGCCGAGGAGTTCCGCGGGCGGATCGACGTGGTGAAGATCGACGTGCTGGAGGCCCCCTCGATCGCCACGGAGTACGGGGTGCGGGCGATTCCGCGCGTGATGCTGTTCATCGACGGGAAGGCGACGCACTCGTGGGTGGGCAGCCGCCCCACCTCGCACTATCGGACGGTGATCAGGTCGGTGCTGACGAACCGCTGAGTTCGCGCAAGGCCGGGCTCTTGCCGCCGCTCAGCTCACCAGCCGGCGGCTGGCGGCGAGGTCGTTGCCGGTCGCCTTCACGAACCGCTTGCGGATGAGCGTGTCGAGCTTGTCGCGATAGGTCGCCGTGGTCTTCCGCAGGGGCACCTGCCCGCCGGCCATGGTGCGATGCCCCCCGCCCGTGCCGTGGCGGGAGACGATGGCGTGGACGACCTTGTCGGCCTGCCCGTCGGGCGCCTCCGTCCGCACGCTCAAAAGCAGCCTGCCCTCGTGGCGGCCCCACACGAGCGACCAGACGGCCTCGTCGTGGCGCAGCAGCAGGTCAGCCAGTTCGCCCGGCATGTCCGGGTTCTCCAGGTCGCCGAGGGGGCAGTAGATGCAGGTGCCGCAGATTCTGGCCGCCCCGAGCGCAGCGGCCAGCGCGCGGAAGTAGGCCGACGGCACCTGCCCGCGCTGGATCGTGCCGAGCATGCGCTTGTTGGCGAGGGGGTAGAGCGCCTGGTAGGCGTCCATGTCGGCCCGGGTGGCCTCGCGGCCGAGGTCCTGGGTGTCGCTTCGGAGGCCGTAGAGCATGGCGGTCGCCAGTGGCGTTTGCGGCTCGATGCCGGCGGCGGCAAGGTATTCGTAGAGGATGGTGCACGTGGAGCCGTAGCGGCGGCGGATGTCGGTGAAGGGGACGGTCCGCGTCCGGCGGCGCATCGGGTGGTGGTCGATGACGACGTGAGGCTGGACGCCCTCGGGGAGCGAGTTGTTGCCCGTCCCCGGCTGCGTGTCCACCAGCGCGATCACCTCGAACCGCGCGGGATCGACCTCGCTCATCGGGCGGAGGTTGAGGTCGAGGTACTTCACGAGCGCGCGGTTTTCCCCCCGGCCGACCGTGCCGCCGCACGTCAGCGAGCACTGGCAGCCGGCGACGAGGTTGGCGAGGCGGCGCAGCGCCGCCGCCGCGCCGAGGGCGTCGGGGTCGGGGTTGTCCTGAAGGCCGATGAGCATGCTGGCCTTGCCGCGCAGCACGGCCTTCAGGTCGGCGAGCTTCCGGGCTGTCCTGCTGCTGGCGGCCACGCGGTATTCTACGCCGCCTCCCCGGCGGGCGCGTATTTCGAGTCCCAATAGGCGTCGAGCCGGCGGTGAATGTCGCGGATGAGCGGGCGGTCGGGCTTCTTCCAATACATGCCGGTGTAGTGGAAGATCAGGCGGGGGTGCTTCTCGTAGAGGTCGAGGTCGCGGCAGATGAACTCGAACTCCTCGCCGCGGGGCAGCATCTGCCCGATGCGGAGGGCGATGGGGCGGTCGCCGATGGCCTCCAGGGCCTCGTGGATGGGGGTGTAGCCGGCGGTGAGCCCCTCGCCGTAGCCCGCCTCCGTCACCACCACCTCCGGCAGGTTCTCCAGCGTCACGTGGAACACGTGCGGGCCGCTGCACGTGTGCACGTCCAGCGGGCCGAAGGCCTCCGCGATCGCCAAGTCGTACCGAAGCAGATGCTCCACGTACATCGCCGGCGAGAGCATGTTGACCGAGCACTCGCAGATGCGGGCGAAGCGCCCCCACGGCGTCAGCCGCTCCGGGCCGATCCACTCCCGCAGATTCGCCACCACGGCGATCCAGAAATCGGTGACGCGCCGCATCAGCTCGTGAAACTTCGCCGGCGCGGTGTACGGGGCCATCAGCGCCTCGGTGCCGATGACGGCATGGGCGATGTTGTAAGGCCCCTGCGTGTCCGGCATGCCGATGCGGAACCACTCGGGGGTGTGGTCCTTCAGAAACGCGATCCGCTCGCGCATCTGCGCCATCAGCCCCGAGCGCAGCGGGTCCGGCGGCGCCTCGGCCAGCACCTCTTCCAGCGGGCGCGTGAACGCCGGCGTGTTGTCGGCGGCCGCGTCGATCGGAATGCCGAACGACGTCACCAGCGTGCCCGTGCCCTGCCCCACCCCGAAGCTCGCCGACACGCGGTTCAGCAGCCGGAGCGGCTCGAGCTTGGCGACGATCTCGCGGGCGAGGTCCGCCTCGCGGCCGGGGGGCATGCGAACCTCCGGCAGGCGGGGCTCCTCGGCGGACAGGTCGGTGGTGTCGTCGGGGCGCGCGGGATGGATCAGCCCGATGACGGGCCAGCGCCGCCGCCGCCCGGCGATGACGGCCTCGTCGGCGGCGAGAATGTCTCGCTCCGGGTGCGCCTCGAGCTGCTCGCGGAAGTACGCGATCGCCTCCTCCAGCGAGCCGACCGCCTCGCGGGCGGCGTGCTGCGGCGGGCGGGGGCGGCGGGGCGGGCCCGTCATGCCTCCAGCTCCAGCGTGACGATTCGGCAGGTCGGCACGAGCAGCGGCACGGCCCCGTCCTCGCCGACGGTCAGCTCCTCCGCGCGCCGCTCGTTCAGGTCCGTCAGCCACGCCCGCTTCACGCCCGCCGCCAGGTGCACGCTGCCTTCCACGGTCCTGGGCGTCGGGTTGTGCAGGCGGAGGATGCACGTGTGGCGGTCCTCGGCCTTCTTGAGCGCGGTGACCACAAGCGCCTCCGGGCGGACGGCCAGCAGGCTCCCCTCGGCGGGGAGGTCGCCCCGGGCCCGGGGCGAGGCCTGGTAGACGGCGGGCGGCGTGTTGAACTTCTCGGCCTCGGCGAAGACGCCCCCGGCGGCCCAGTCGCCGGCGTGCGGGCAGAGCGCGTAACGGAAGGTCATCTCGCGGAGGCACTGTCCACCTTTCTGGTCGGGCCAGTCGCCGGTGGATCGGAACTCGGTGCAGATGCGGTTGCGCACGGCCCGCAGGAGCGTGAGGGCGAGGGTGGTCCGCGGGTCGCGCAGGACCTCGTACTCGGTGAGGCAGTCGTGGACGACGCCCAGCCCGTGCTCGCCGTCGCTGACGTCGACGAACTGCTGCATGGGCAGCGTCTGCATCTCGGGCCAGAACAGCCCGTCCGGGCCGGGCTGGGGCTCGACGGGCCGGCTGTCGACGTTGAAGTGCCCGGCCGCCCGCGACTGCCCGGCCGCCAGGCCGGTGGGCAGCATCACGCGCAGGCGGTGGTCCTCCACGTTGTTGAGGACGGTGGTGCGGACGTCGAGGCGGCGCGCGTCACGCCGCAACGTGAGGCGCGACGTGATGACCAGCGCGCGCGTGTCGCCCTCGCGCCGGCTGCCGCCGCGGACGGGCACCTGGCCCGCGCGGGCCCGCGCCGGCAGCGTCATCGTTACCTCGACGGCGATCGTCGCGGCGAGCGGGCCGTTGTCCTCGCGCCAGATGCGCACGGGGCCGCCCCGACTGTCGTGCACGGCGTCGCCGTAGGGCGGGTAGTACGCCCAGTAGTCGCCCACGTCGCCGGCGTCCTCGAACCAGTGCAGCCCTGCGTAGGCCCGCCCGCCGGCCTTGTCGGTCAGCGCGAACGTGCCGTCGCCGGCGACCTCCACGCGGAGGTGGCGGTTCTCCATCACGCTCGGCGCCTGCGAGATTTCCCCGCCGGCGCTCGTGCGCATGGGCGGCCACCACTCGCCGCGCCGGTCGAACCGCCGCGTGGGCGCCACGCGGAAGACCCGGTAGCCGCCGGGGGGCAGCTCGCCGAGGTCCGCCCACACGACGTGCCGGTCGAGATAGAACGGCCAGGGGCGGCTCGCCAGGTCGCTCACGGGCGCGGTTCTCTCGTCGCGCGAAACGGGCTGGACGTCGACCGGTTCGCCGCCGGGGCCTTCCAGCACGAAGTCCCAAACGCTCTGCTCGCGCGGCAGGTCCACGCAGAGCTTTACCACCCCGCCCGCCGGCTGCGGCAGCGGGTTGACCGCCACCAGCAGCACGTCGTCGGCCGCGCAGGCCGACAGGTCCAGCCGCCGGATGAGCTCCGCGACGCTCTGCTGCTCGATGATCTCGCCGATCTCCAGCGCCTGGCGGAGGCGGCCGACCGTGTCCTCGGCCGTCTTGTCCTGCGTCACGCCGTTGATCGAGTCGTGCGGGTGGGCCTGGAGCAGGTGCGTCCAGGCGATCCGCAGCAGGGGGGCGGGGTACTCGGCGCCGCGGGTGGCCATCAGCGTCGCGAGCGGCTCAGCCCGGCGGAGCAGGGCGTTCTCCGCCTGCTTGTTGAGCATCTTGATGTACATCCGCGTGGCGAGCGCGTTGCCGGAGCAGTGGCACGCCGGGCCGTCGCGCAGCTCGCCCGTCACCACCGGCAGCGAGTCGGCGTCCACCTGCTCCCTCAGCCGCCCGGCGTACTCCGGCAGCGACCCGTGCACGAACTCGACGTCGTCGATCAGCTCGTTGGCGTCGGCGAGCATGCGCGGCAGGGACGCCTGGCAGTCGGTGAAGTCGCTGCCGTCCAGCAGCAGGCGGTCGTGCGGCACGGTCGTCTCGTCCATCGCCTCCCACGCCCGGCGGAAGGCGCCCGCGACCTGCTCGCGGTGGTAGTGGTCCTCGTGGGCGACGGCGAAGTGGTCCTCGTGGGCGCGGCCGGCGTCGGCGTTGTGAATGACCAGCGGCCCGCGGGCCCAGTCGAGGCGGAACGCGTCGGAGTCGTACGGCATGCCGAACCGCACGGGGATGTAGGCGTTGAAGAACACGTTGGCCCGCGCGTGCTGGCCGAGGCGGGTGGTGAGCACGCGCGTGCCGTCGGGGGACTCCCACAGGAACTCGCACCGCGGCGCGCGCTCGTGCGAGACGCGCTTCGCCGCGATGATGAACTCGATGCCGAAGCCGTGGTAGATCTGCGGAAACTGCGCGATCTGCCCCCACCCGAACGAGTTGTACCCGATCATCATGCACCGCCCCAGCGCCTCCGAGACGCGGATGCCCCGCAGCAGGTTCCGCACCAGGCACTCCCCGGCGATGGGGTACAGGTCGGGCAGCGTGTACCACGGCCCGATGTCGAGCCGCCCCGCCGCCACCAGCCCGCGGACGCGGTCGGCGTTCTCCGGCCGCACCTCCAGGTAGTCCTCGATCAGCACGCACTGCCCGTCCGTCACGAACGACCGGTAGCCCTCGTGGCGCTCCAGCACGTCGAGCAGCTCGTCCATCATCTCCACCAGGAAGACGCGGTTCGTCCAGATGGGGTAGCGCCACTCGCGGTCCCAGTGGGTATGCGGCACGACGCACGCGCGGTTCTGCTTGCCCTTGGCCATGGTCTCACGCGCCTCCTTCGATGAAGCGCAGCACGTCGCCCAGCGTCTCGCACCAGGCGGTGCACAGGTCGCGGGTGCCGCTTTCGGTGATGTTCCCGCCCGCCAGCCCCACCACGGGGAACCCCGCCAGCCGGATCGCGCAGACGCCCGCCCCGCTGTCCTCGATGCCGACCACGCGGCTGCGGTCGGCGAAGTCGATGCCCAAGCCCACGCAGCACGCCTCGGCATAGAGCCAGGGGTGCGGCTTGGGCGACAGCTCCCCGAGCGTGCCGGCCTGGCCGTCGCGCATGGGGAACCCGGCCGTGATGATCGCGTCGTAAAACGCCTCCGGCTCGCCGAGGTCGAGCTGGCGGAAGGCGGAGAGGATCTCGGGGTAGGCCTTCTCGTGCAGCCCGCTGGTGACCAGAGCGATGCGGATGCCGCGGGCCTTCAGCGCCAGCAGGAACTCCTTCAGCCCGGGGCTGGGGACGAACGCGTCCTGCCGCCCGCGCCCGGCGAGAATCTCCGCCATCTCGTGGTGCGTGTGGCGGAAGTACTGCTGCCGCGCCTCCTCCACCGTACTGCCGGGGCAGTACTTGGCGATGCAGTGGTGGAAATGCTCGGAGATGCTGTGGCCGCTGACGTACGGCAGGTCGTCGTCCGACAGGCGGAACGACCCATCCCCGAGCAGGCTTGCCATGGTCCTTTCGATGATGTAGATCCAGAACGGCTCGCTGCGGACGCTGGTGCCGTCGAGGTCCATGAGGACGGCCTTGAGGGGGCGCTCGATGGCGACGGGGCGGACGGGGTAGTACGCCGGGAAGCCCATGGCGGACTTGACGTAGGCGAGGGTGCGGTCTTCGAAGGCGATGAACTCGACCTTGCGGTCGCCGGTGGCGACGACGGCGCGCACGCCGTCGTCGCCCGGGCGGAAGCCGCCGTCGCTGCACGCCGGCAGCGCCACGAAGCCCGATTCCGACGTCACGGGCCCGAGGCCGGGCAGGTTCGCGAGCACGCCCATGGCGAGGTCTCCATGCGCCGCCGCTACGGCGCGAAGCGCCGGCAGACTATAGCCCAAGCCCGCGCGGGTGTCCAATCGCCCGCGCCGCCGGCGAAAACGCTTGAGGTGAGCGCGCCGGCGGCGTACGCTCCGTGCCACGCGGGGCCACACGCCCGCAAAAGGACGCCGCCGGCATGGCCCGAAGCGAAGCACCCGACGTCGTCGTCGCCGGGCACATCTGCCTCGACATCATTCCCGACCTCGCCGCCATGGCGCTCGGCTCGCCCGCCGCGTTCTTCCGCCCGGGGGCGCTCGTGATCACCGGCGCCGCCGCCGTCAGCACGGGCGGGCCCGTCAGCAACACCGGGCTGGCGCTGGTGCGCATGGGCGTGGCGACCGCGCTGATGGGCAAAGTGGGCACCGACCCGCTCGGGCGGCTCATCGCGGAACTGCTGCGCGAGCGGTGGGGCATCCGCGAGGGGCTTATCGCCGCCGAAGGCGCCACCACCAGCTACACCGTGCCCATCTGCCCGCCGGGGTACGACCGGATGTTCCTGCACTGCCCCGGCGCCAACGACGACTTCGCCGCCGGCGACATCGACTACGACCTCGTCGCGCGGGCGCGGGTGTTCCACCTGGGCTACCCGCCGGTGATGCGGCGGATGTACGCCGACGGCGGGCGCGAGCTGATCGAGGTGTTCCGGCGGGTCAAGGGCCTGGGGGTGACCACGTCGCTGGACATGACGCTGCCGGACCCCGCCTCGCCGGGCGGGCGGGCCGACTGGCGGGCCATCCTCGCGGCGCTGATGCCGCTGGTGGACGTGTTTGTCCCGAGCGCGGAGGAGGCGCTTTACATGCTCGCCCGCGAGCGGTTCGACGCGCTCGCCGCCGCCGGCGACATCATCGACCGGCTCACCGGCGACGACGTGCACGCCCTCGGCGAGCGGATGCTTGCCATGGGCGGGCGGATCGTCGGCGTCAAGACCGCCCACCGCGGGGCGTATCTGCGAACGGGCCCCGCGGACGCTCTGGCATCGGCCGGGCGGGCGGCGCCCGCCGATCCCGACGCCTGGGCCAACCGCGAGCTGTGGCGCCCCGCCTACGCCATCGAGGGCCCGCCGAACGCCACGGGCAGCGGCGACTCGGCGTACGCGGGGTTCCTGGCGGCGCTGCTGCGGGGGCTGGGGCCTGCCGACGCCCTGGCCTGCGCGAACGCCGCCGGCGCGGATAACGTCATGGCGCCCGACGCCTTGAGCGGCATTCGCCCGTGGGAGGAGCTTCGGGCGGCGATCGACGCCGGCTGGGCCGCCCAGCCCCTCGAGGTCGCCGCCGACGCGTGGCGCCGCGGTGCCGACGGCGTCTGGCACGGACCCGCCGAGGCCGGCTGAGGCGGGCGGAATTGAGTGTTTGGGGTCGGCGGGGGCGGCGCGTAGAATAGGGCAGCTGGCCAAGGGCCTGTGCCGGTGCGGCCCCTGCGCCGCCCGCCGGCACCGCAAAGAAAGGAATCCTATGCAACTCGGGCGCGTCATCCTCATCATCTCAGGGCTGATCTTCCTGGGCTTCGGCCTGGCGTTTCTCCTCCGGCCTGCGGAGTCGGCCAACTGGGTCGGCATCACAGGGCTCAAAGGGGCGGCGGGCGTCACCGAGATCCGAACCGTGTACGGCGGGCTCCAGGTCGGCGTGGGGGCGTTCCTGCTCATCTGCGCGCTGCCGCGGATGATGATCACGCCGGGGCTGGTCGGGGCCGTCGTGGTGTTCGGCGGAATGGCGGGGGGCCGGCTGCTCGGCATCCTGATGGACGAGCCGGACCAGGCGATGGTGTTCGTCTTCCTCGGCGTGGAGGTGGCGATGATGGTGATGGGCATCGTGGGCCTGGTGCTGGGGCGCAAGCGCCTGACACTGACCCGCGGGCCCGGCCGCGCCCCCGCCGGCGCGATGCAGCCGCAGCAGGGCCCGGCGCAGCCTATGGCCCGGCGCCCCGCCGCGGGCCCGCCCGGGCAGGCCGGCAAACCCCAGCCCGGCGAGGCGACCCCACCCGCCGGGAAGGCCTGGGGCGACTCCCCCGCCAAGGGTCCCCGGCCCTGACGGCGTGGCGCGCGCTCGGCGGCGCCTGGGCGGTCTCCGTGGTCACGGGCCCGGCGGGGCGGCGGAGCGGAACAGCGCCAGCGAACCGCAGCGCGCCCAGTGAATGGGCAGTTGGTCCCGCGTTAGCTGCTTCGTTGCCCCGTCGCGGGTCTCGCGCACTTCCACGGTGTATTTCCCCTTGTCCCAGTGCGCGATGTCCACGAAGCTCACCGACGCCGCGGCGTCTTCGACGATCACCGCCGCGATGGTCGCGTCGCCCACGCCCTGTGCCGGGTACCACAGGCCGCCAAGCACCTCGCTGCGCCCGCCGGCGGCGGTCCGGACCGTCGTGTTGCCGAACTCGGTCTTGTACCCCAGCACCCAGAACGTCCCGCCGGCGTTGTCCACCATCGGTGCGGGCGGGCGCTTCTCGATGTTGAGCTGCCGCGCCCGCCACGTCTGCCCGCGCTTCAGCGCGATGGCGTCTCCGACGGTGTTGAGGCTGAAGACCGTCGCTCTCTCGTGCGCCATCTCGACCTGCTGCAGCCCGATGATGTGTTTGAAAACCACCGGCTGGTCGGTCTTGACGGCCAGGCCCCTGCCGCTGCGCATGTTCACCCGCTCCAACGACACGGGATGGTCGGTTTGGAAGACCAGCATCTGCCCGCTCACGTCCTCAGGGGTCTTGAGCCAACTGTTGTAGCCGACGATCCGCCGGACCTTCCCGCGAATGATCACGGGCTTGTCCAGCTCGTAGGTGCGATGTGGGAGGTAGACGACGGCGGCGCCGGAGTCGATGGCGGCCTGAAGGGCGTGGGACGCGGCGGAATCGATGGTCTTGCCCTCGGGCACGAAGTTCATCACGTTGGCCCAACGTTCGGCCGGGGCTGGCTCGGCCGAGGGAGGCTGCACCACCGGCAGGTTCAGCGTCCGCGCGGGGGCCTCAAAGAGCGTCATCGGGGCCGGATACACGAATTCCTCCACGCGCCCCGCCGCGGCCGCCTGCTTCCCCTCGTGCTCGATGGCCGTGCCGTAGCCGGCGGTGGTCACGTTGCGGAGGACCGCCGGGCTGAGGATCTCCATCGCCGCCGCCTCCGTCGCCCCGCCCGTCAGCTCCGAATCGATCATCACCAGCAGGCCGCTCTTGCCCCGGCTGCGGACGGCGGGAACCTTGTTGTCGCTCACCAGGCGCTCCAGCGCGACCATGTGCCCGTCGTTGAGCAGCCCGCACCGCTTTTGCCCCGCGAGGCGGAGGTGGCTCAGCGTGGTGCCGTAGATTTCGGCGGCCAGGTGAACGCCCACGTCGAATCCGTGGACCTCGACGTTGCGGATGAGCTGCGGCCCGACGTGGCGGGTGAGCCTCAGGCCCTCGACACCGGCGTCGAGGGCGACGATCCGCACGTTCTCCACCGCGCCGGTGTTGGAGGCGCAGAAGTCCACGCCGATGGCGCCGGGGTTGTCCGCGGCGACGACGAACGTCATGTCCATGATGTAGTTGTTGTGGGCGCGGTTGCCGCCGCCGGTGCCGCCGGTGCCGATCGACCCGGAGCGGGTCATCGCCTCGGGCCGGCCCGCGTCGCCGAAGCCCGCCGCGCCGGGGCGGAGGTAGATGAACGTCCGGCCCATGCCCGCGCCCTGCCAGGTGAGGAAGGCGTTGAACTTCCCGCCGGCTCCCTTCCACTCGATGGGCCCGGAGATGACGTAGACGCCCGGCGGGAAGTGGAGCGTCTTGTGCTTCCCGATGTTCTCGCTGACGGCCCGGCGGATCGCCGCGGTGTCATCCGTCATGCCGTCGCCCTTGGCGTCGTAGGCGGTCTTCACGTTGATCAGGTTCGCGTCGGAAGGAACGTGCACCTCGGCAGGCCCGACCTTTGGGGCCGGGAGCGACAGCTTCACCGGCTCCGTCAGCGGTTCCGGCGCGTGCGGCCTCAGGCCCAGGGCGATGGGCGTGGCGGGCTTCCCGGGCTTGCCGTCGGTGTCGGAGGCCTGCAGGAACTGCTCGGGCTTCAGGGCGGCCGCCGTGTATCGCACCTCGTCGAGGTAGCCGATCCAGCCGTGGCTGTCGGCGCCTTGCCCGGGCCCGCCGCCGATGAACAGCTCCTGGGAGTCTTCCCAGGCCAGCGGCGGGGCGTTGACCTCGCTGACGAGCTTGCCGTCCCAATACAGGCGGGCCTTGTGCGTCTCGCCGGACGGCTCGTAGACGTACGCGAAATGGTGCCACCCCGGCTGCCGGACGTCCGGCGACTGCTGGTACGACGCCCAGTACCCCCGCGGCGCCTTGTGCCCGCCGAAGCGGAGCTTCCGGCCGCCCCGCAGGTTCTCCGTGCTCAGCGACCAGGCGTGCGGGTGCGGTGCCTTCGGGTCACGCAGCGCGATGATCGTGTGCCACTTGTCGATGTCCCCGCCGCTTTTCATGAATCCCTCGATGGTGAAGCTTTTCGGCCGGAGCTTGCCGATCCCCCCGCCGATGCGGATGCAGTCGCACCAGGCCTGGCTGTCGCCCCTTCCGCTGGCGAACAGCAAGGAGCTGTCGTTCGCCAGGGCCTTCCCCGTCAGCGGGTCGTACACGTAGCGCCCGGGCGTCTCGTGGTAGAACCTCAGCGCGCCTCTTTCCGCCGGGCGGGCCTCGGCGGGGTAGTCCTTGCCGGCCACCGTCCTCAACTGGCCCGGCTGGGGGCGCTTGCCGAGCGGGCCGTCGAACCGCCACCATCCGATGACGTCGTCCGGGCCGGCGGCCCGGGCGGCCCCGGCCGACAGCATCAGCAGCGAAAAGACGAGCACGTGGCATCGGTCATTGCGCATTGCGGGGCTTTCCTGTTGTGACGGGCGCCGCGGCGTGGAGCGGGGCGCCCTCGCCGCCGGGTCTGCCCTGGCGGCTCACGCCCGCCGCGTAGACGCCCGCCGCGTTCCGATCGTCCTGGCTGGCTCCATTATGGGAGGTTTCCGGGAATCTTCAACCCTGCGCTTGCGCCTGCCGCGATGGCCCGCGGCGGAAAGCGGCGGCGGCCCCGGGCCTTTCCGGTCGCGGCCGGCGGTCCTATCATCTAGTAGGCTCTGTACAGCAGGGCCCCCAGGCGCGAGGCATCGCGTTCGGGGCGCCCTGCCCGGGCCACAGAAAGGGCTTAGCATGATCCTGCGGACAGTCCTGCTGCGATGCACTCTCGGCATCGCTCTCGTCCTCGCCGCAGCGGCGCCGGCGGGGGCTTGGCACGGCAACGGGCACCACCGCGCCACGACGCTCGCCGTCGGCGCCCTGCCCGACGAGGTGCCGGCGTTCTTCCGGGAGGGCGCGGCGACGATCGCGCACTGCTCGCTCGACCCGGACACGTTCACCCGGCCGATGGCGCCGCCCGCGCTGCACAACGCTACCTCGCCGGAGCACTACTTCGACCTGGAGGTTCTCGGGGGGCGCGACATTCCCGCGGACCGCTACGCGCTGCTGATGTGGTGCGGCCGGCAGGGCGTCCATCCCTCGAAGATCGGCCTGGCGCCCTACGCCATCCAGGAGTGGACCGAGCGCCTGGCGGTGGCGTTCGCCGAGCACCGCCGCTGGCCGGCGAACGTGGCCATCCACCGGAAGTGCCTCGTCTACGCCGGGCACCTCGCCCATTACGCCGAAGACCTCTGCATGCCCCTGCACACGACGATCCACTACGACGGCCGGGCGAAAGCCGACGGGTCGAGCCCGAAGAGCGGCATCCATCTCAAGGTCGACGCCCTCCTCGGCAAGCTGCCCCTCGACGCCGGTGTCCGCGTCGATCCGAAGGCCGTGACGCCCTTTAAGGAGCTCTTCCCGGCCATCCTCGCCGAGCTGAAGGCCTCCCACGCGCTGGTGGAGAAGGTGTACGCGATGGAGAAGGCGCTGCCCGCCTATGCCGATCCGTTGCCGGCCGAGGGGGAGGTCGCGGCGTTCGCGCGGGAGCGGCTGGCGGCGGCGGCGACGTTCACGGCGCGGCTGTACGCCACGGCGTGGCGGCTCTCGGCGTCGATCGAGATCCCCGAGTGGCACGTTCGCCCGGCGGTCGGCGCGCCGGCGGGCACCGGCGCCCCGGCGGATGACCGCCTGATGACGTCGACGCGGCCCGCCGCCGCGGGAGGTGCCAAGGACGGCGCCGACGCCGTCCCGTAGACGCCGGTGCCGCGGCGCCCTGGCGAAATCGTGCTTTGCGTTCGGTCCCCCGCGCGCCTACGATGCCGCCGCGCGGCCGCGCTGCGGGCGCCCGGCCGACGAGGCGGCCGGACCAGAGGAGCCATCATGAACAGGCTGAGGTGCGTGCCGGCGGTGCTGGTGGCGGTGTCGTTGCTGGGGGGCTGCAAGGACGAGAAGAAAGGGCTGACGCTGATCGCCATCAGCCCGCACAACGAGGACATCCGCGAGGAGTACACGGAAGCGTTCAAGAAGCACTACGCCGCCACGCACAACGGCCAGCAGGTCGAGATCGAGTGGCGCGACGTCGGCGGGGGCTCCACGAAGATCCGCGAGTACCTCCTCAACGTGTACCGCGGCGCCGGCACGTCCAACATCGACATCGTCTGGGGCGGCGGGGAGGACGTGTTCATTACGCTCGCCGCCAGGGGCCTCCTGGAGCCGCTGGCGCTCTCCGAGGACGTGAAGCAGGCGATTCCGCAGACGTACGGCAGCGCGGTGTTCCGCGACGCTCGGGACCTGTGGTGCGGGTCGGCCGTCAGCGGCTTCGGGATTCTCTACAACAAGAAGCTCCTGGCGACCTTGCCGGACCCGACGCCGCCGGCGACGTGGGACGACCTGGCGGCCCCGCGGTTCTACAACAACGTGGCGCTGGCGGACCCGACGCAGTCGGGGGCGGCGGCCACGACGTACAAGATGATCGTGATGTCGGGGGACAACTGGCCGGACGGGTGGGCGAAGCTGCTGGCGATCCTGGGCAACGCGAACAAGTTCTACAGCGGCTCCAGCTCCTCGGCCAACGCCGTCATCGACGAGGCCCCCGTGGCGACGGCCATCGACTTCTACGGGTACATCCGCCAGGACAAGTACCCCGGCACGGTCTTCTACGCGAGCCCGGCGGGCCAGACGGCGTTCAGCCCGGACCCCATCGGCATCCTGAAGGGCGCGCCGAATCGGCCGCTGGCGCAGGAGTTCGTCAACTTCGTGCTGTCGCGCCGCGGGCAGGCGCTGCTCGCCCTGCCTCCCGGGCACGCCGACGGGCCCCGCAGGAACGCAATCAGGCGCATCCCTATCCGCCGGGACGTCTTCGACCACTACGAGAAGGACCTGCCCCGGCGGACGCTCGCCTCGAGCCCCTACGCCTACAAGGTCGCCGCGCAGCCGCACGCGTGGACCGTGCCGCTCGACGTGCTGAACCCCCTCATCGGCGCCGCCGCCGTCAGCAACGTCGACCTGCTGAAGAAGGCCCGCCGGAAGGTCATCGACAGCGGCTTCGAGGCGCCCCTGGTGCGGAAGTTCAACGCGCTTCCGTCCGAGCTGGCCACGCCGGAGCAGATCATGAAGGTCGCCGGCGAGCTGGAGGACCCCGTCCGGCGCGACGAGATCATCACGGGCTGGAAGACCTTCTTCCGGACGAAGTACACTGAGCTGGCCGGGTGAAAGCCGCCTGACCGATGACGCGCCCGGCGGACAGGTGCGGGGCCCATGGTGTGGACTGTGCGCGATAATCCGTTGCGGCGGGGCGCCGGCGACCGCCCCGGCCCGCTCCGCCGCCCCGTCCCCGTGCTCATCGCCGTCGCGCTGCTGTTCGTGCCCCTGCTCGTCTTCCTGATCAACCCGATCTTCCAGGCCATCGGGCGGGGGTT
>CAZMDT010000044.1:0-14176 GCA_964564965.1 uncultured Planctomycetaceae bacterium
GTCGCACACGCCCTCGTTGGGCGGGACGAGAACGAACCGGCAGTGGCCGGCCTTCGCGCGGAGGAAGTAGCAGCCCTGGGACTCGTCGAAGCCGTCCTTTCCGGCGTCGCCGGGGGCGAACACATCGCCCCGCGCGAGCGTGAGCCGCAACCGCCCCGGCGCGAGGTAGTTCTGGCGGAGGACGTCCGCCCGCGGGCCGTCCGGTACCGACAGGTAGCTCCAGCGACCCACGAGCCCGCGGAACGCCTGGACGAGGACCTCGCGCCCGATGCCCCCGCCGGCCCACACGCCGGGTGCGGACAGCGACAGGCGGACGGAGCCGATCTGGCGGCCGCCGGCGTTGTTGAGTTCCACGTGGGTAATCCGCCGGCCGTCGGCGTAGAAGGTGTGCTCCCAGCGGATGCGGCGGGGTTCCGGGGAGGCCCATTCGCCCGCGCGCGTCGGGAAGTACCACGTGCTCACCAGGCGGACCCGCACGGCGTTGTGTTCGGCCACGGACACCTCCCCCACGCGCCGGGCGCCCATCAGCGACAGTTCCTCACCCTCCGACGGCCTCTCCGCCCCGGGGGCCGACAGAGCGACGGCGGCCTGGTCGGCACCGAGGCGCCACAGCCCGTCCGCCCCCTGCCGCAGCACCACGGGCGCGGCGTCGCGGCGGCGGAGGGTGTAGTCGAGCCCGACCTTCCGCAGCGCGACGCCGGGCGGCGTGGGCGCCAGATCGCGGGCGTTGTTGACGAGCATGATGTCATCGATGTTGAAGCGGACCGGCCCGGCGGCGTCGGCGAAGGCGAGGCGGATGCGACGGACGTCGGTGATGTCGAAGCCCTTGGCGGCCCGGAGGGGGCGGAGGTCCACCAGCACGGTGTTCCAGCCGGGGCGGACCAGCGTCCGGTGCCCGCCGGCGGGCCGGGCCGCCGCGCCGCTTTCGAGCGTCACACGGAAGTCGTCGCGCAGGGCGGGGCTATACACCGCCACGCTCAGCAGCGGATAGCCGGTGAAGTCGTGGATGTCCGGCAGCGTGAACACGAGCGCCCCGCCCTCGGGAACGCGGGCCTCGATCGCGCCGGTGCCCGTGCGGGTCTCGTTGAGGACGAACGTTCGGGAGCCCCCGCCGGCGACGGCGAAGTGGTTGGCCTGCTCGTGCCCGCGGACGCCCTCGGGGGTGTCCTCGAAATCGGCCAGTGGAATGAACAGCCCGGTGGCCGTCTCGGGATAGGCGCGGGCCTGCTGGACGGGCAGGGGCTCGGTGCGGTGCCGGGATGCGGCCCCGCCGGCGTCGGGCCGGGGGGCCAGGTCGCAACCCGCGCCCGCCAAGGCCGCGAGCGCCGCAAGCGCCGCGGCCGGCACAACCTGTCTCGCCAGCTTCGCCACGGATGTCGGTGATGTCGCCGCGCCGCCTCGCCGCGGGCGCACCCTACACCTGCTGCTGCTCCACGGGCAGCACCCCGACCGCCTTGGCCACGAGGGCCTTCTTGAAGCCCATCAGCAGCGGGCTCGCCACGGCCACCGACGAGTACGTGCCGAACAGCACGCCCATCAGCAAGGCGTAGTTGAAGGCGTGGATGCCCGGGCCGCCCCAGACGTACATCACGAACACGACGATGAACGTGGTGCCGGAGGTCAGCAGCGTCCGGCTGAGGGTCTGGTTGATCGAGCGGTTGATGACCTCGCCGGAGACGGTGGTGAGCTTTCCGCGGTTCTCGCGGATGCGGTCGAAGACGACGATGGTGTCGTTGACGGAGTAGCCGATGACGGTGAGGATGGCGGCGATCATGGCGAGGTCGATCTTGAAGGAGTCGATGCCGAGGATCGCGCCCAGCCAGGTGTTGTGGACCCACCCCGATATCGCCACCAGCCCGACGACGATCACCACGTCGTGCACGAGGCAGATGACGGCGGCCAGGCCCCACTGCACGGAGCCGAACCGGAACCACAGGTACGCCACAATCGCCAGCCAGCTCAGGATGATGGCGACGATGGCGAGCTGGCGCATCTCGCCGGCGATGGCGGGGTCGAAGTGGGTGATCTCGCCGGCCTCGGCCCGGGTGAGGGCGAGGTCGAGCAGCTCCGCCTCGCGCTGGCGGAGGCGGGGGAGGCGGTCGGCGGGGACCGGCTCCGCCGGGGCCACGCAGACCACGAAGCGGTCGTTCTTCCCGCCGGCGCCCGGGGCCCCGAGGGGGATGACCTTCGTCCGGCTGAACCGCAGGTCGGCGAAGTCTTCCTGTCCGCGGGCGTCGCGGATGCGCTGCTCGAGTTCGGCGCCGGTCAGCGCCGGCGAGAGGTCGTTGACGACGAAGGCGGTGCCGCCGACGTAGTCCTCCATCTCGTAGCGATACGCGCGCGCGATCTTGGGCAGCAGCGCCTCGGTGAGGTGCGCGAGCTGCCCGACGGCCACGCCCATCGCCGGCACGCGATCGCCCGCGCCGGCCAGCGCGTAGGTGCACGGGCGGCGAATCTCCAGCGCATCGCCGAAGGCCGCGGACCGCACGTCGCGGACGACCTGCACGTCCTGCACGGTCGTGGAAAGCTGGTACTCCTCGGCGGGCAGGCGCTCCTCCAGCTCCGCGCGGCTCAGCGTCCCGTCGCCGTCATCCACTCGCTTGAAGTACTCCGGATCGCCCGTGTACTCCCCGGCGGCCACGGCGCCGTCGCCGTTGCGGTCATACTCCGCGATGAACCGCTGGGCGCGGTACGGGTCGATGCGCCTCTCCACGCGGGCCGTGGCGGCCAACTTGGCGTAGGCGGGGCCCTTGCCCGCGGCGGCCTCCTTTTCAGCCTGGGCAACCAGCAGCCGGCGGACCAGCCCGTCGTCCGGCAGCACGCGCTCGCCCGCGGAGGGGTCCGTCAGGAGGGCGTCGCCGCGCAGGCGGACGACCGCCTGCGTGCCCGAGGTAAACTCAATGCCCAGGATGTCGCCCCCCTGCCAGATCAGCGAGCCGACCCCGAGGACCATCATCAGCGCGGACAGGCCCCAGAAGAAGTGCCGCTTGGTCATCCAGTTGATGCGGGGCGTGCCGATGATCTGGAGCATGCGGAGGGGGCGCCTCAGCAGCCGGCGGTCGAGCAGGACCTGGAAGACCCACCGCGTCACCACCAGCGCGGTGAACATGCTGAACACCACCCCCAGCCCCAGCGTGATCCCGAAGCCGCGGACCTCCTCGGTGCCGACCCACCCGAGGATGAAGCAGGTGATCAGCGTGGTGACGTTGGCGTCGAAGATCGCCGAGAACGCCCGCTGGTAGGCGTTCTTGAGCGCCATGCGCACGGACTGCCCCTTCGCCTGCTCCTCGCGGAGGCGCTCGAAGATGAGGACGTTGGCGTCGACGGCGATGCCGATGGTGAGGATGACCCCGGCGATGCCGGGCAGCGTGAACACCGCCGACATGAGGCTCATCGCGCCCAGGATGAGGACGATGTTCAGCATCAGCGCCACGTCGGCGATCGCGCCGGCGAGCAGGTAGTAAATGAGCATGAAGCCCGCGACGCCGATGAGCCCCCAGTAGGCGGCGCGGAAGCCCATCTGTCTGTTGACCTCGCCGATGGAGGGCCCGAAGGTCGTCTGGGCGACGGGGTCGGGGTTCAGTCGGGCCGGCAGCGACCCGGCCTCGAGGGTCTTGGCGAGTTCCGCCGCCTCCTCGCGGGTGAAGTCGCCGGTGATCTCGCCCTCGGTGGCGATGACGGCCTGGATGACGGGCGCGGAGTAGACCTGGTCGTCCAGCAGAATGGCCATGCAGTGGCCCCGCTGGTTGTCCTGGGGCTTGTGGGCGTTGGTCAGGCGGGCGAAGAGCTGGGCGCCGCGCGCGTCGAACCGGAACACCACGTCGGGGCGCCCGTACTGGTCGACGCTCGGGCGCGCCCGCCGGAGGCGCCAGCCCGTCGGCGGCGGCTCGTGAAGCATCGTGAAGCCGTCCGCGTTGTACAGCAGCATGTACCACTGCCCGTCGAGGTGGCGGGTGATGGGCAGGCCGGTGTACTCCTCGGGCTTCGGGCGCTTCCGCAGCGGCAGCCAGATGAACTTCTCCCCGCGCTTCCGGACGCCCTCGGGGCCCTCGGTCTTCAGCAGCTCCTCGTAGCGCCGGTACTCGGCGTTGGGGATGAAGAAGCTGCTGCCCTCTTGCTTGGCAAACGGCTCGAGATACGGCACGATCCGGAACTCCAGCACGCCCGCCTTGCGGATGAGGCGCTGGAGGTCCTCGGGGTCGTCGAGGTACTGGCGCAGGTCGGCCCACCCCTGGTACGCCTCGACCACCGCCCCGAGGTCCGTCCGCTGGGGGTACTTCTCCCTGAACGCCCTCAGCCCGCGATCAAACAGCTCCCGCCGGCGGGCGATCTGCTGCTGGTAGCCCTCCTGCTGGCTGGCGCTCGCCTCCCGCGGCGAGACGTAGTGGTCGAGCACCTCCTCCTGGAGACGCGCGGGGTTGATCTGCCCGTACTCCAGCGCGAGCTTCCGGGCCGATTCGTAACGCCGCACGGCGTCCCGCCGGTCCACCTGCGCCTGCTTCTCGACGGCGTCCCGCAGCGTCACGCGGGCCCGGGCGGCCGCCAGCCGGTCCGCCAGGTCCCCCGCCGCCGGCGGCGCCTCCGCCTGCGGACGCAGCCGCGTGTAGCCCTCAATGGCCGCCTGGTGCGCCGCCGTCGCCTGCGCCAGCCGGCGCTCCGCCTGCTTCACCGCGTGGTCCGCCTCGATGAGGGCGGCCAGGCGCTGCTCCTGGGGCTCGCTGCCCTGCGCGAACGTCTTGAGCAGCCCCGCCTCGGCCGACGCCGATGCGGCGATCAGCTCCTCGAGCTTCGCGTCGGCCCCCTCGCCCAGCGCCGCCAGCGCCGCCGACCGCCCGCGCTGCGCCGTCGCCAGACGCTCGCGCGCGTCGGCGAGCACCGCCGCGGCCACGTTCCGGCGCTGCCGCATCGCCGACTGCCCCGGCGTGTCGGCCACCGCCGCCAGCCGGCGCTCGAGGTCGGCGAGCGCCTCTTCGGCCGCCGCCACGGCCTGCTTCGCCTGCGCGGCGGCCTCCTCGGCGGCAACCGCCTGCGACCAGCTCATGGCGGCCGCCTCGTCGCCGGCGGCGAGCGCCGCGACCCCCGACTGCTGCGCCGCCTCGCGGGCCTGAAGCAGTTGGCGGATCCGGCTGTTGGTCAGGTTGTTGTCCTTCAGTCGCGTCACGGCGCTGTCATACGCCGTCTTCGCGCTCTGTGTCTCCGCCTTCGCCGCCGGCATCCGGACCTCGATCCGGTTCCTTCCCAGCGGGCGCCACTCCAGCGACCGCAGGCCCTGAGGGTCGATCCGGTTCTTCAGGATCGCGATGATCCGCTCGGCGAGGTCGGCGTCCGACGTGTCGTCTCCCGCGCTGGCGTAGCGTTGGATCTCGGCGTCGATGCCCTCGACGGTCTTCCGGAGACGGTCGGCCGTGGCGGTATCGCCTGCCGCCTCCGCGTCGGCCAACTGCTTCTGCGTGGCCTGCTTGTCCGCCTCGAGACGCTGCATCTCCTTCTCGCGGGTGCGGATCTCGAAGATGAGGCTGTGGCCGCCCTGAAGGTCGATGCCCCAGCGCAGGCCCCGCCACCAGAACAGCGACCCCAGGCACAGCGCCACCACCAGGGCGAGGAAGGCGAACTTCAGCGGGAGGTTCTTCGCGTTCATTGTCGTCTCGGACTCAAGACACGGTCACCGGGCGCACGGACCGACGCAGCCCGAGCGCGTCTTCGCAAAGGCGCCGGCAAGGCGCCGACGGCAATGGAACGGGGCATTCTCCGAAAGAACCTCCCCGCCGTCAAGCGCAAAGGCCCCCGGCCAGGCGCGCCGCTGGTGCCTATCGACAAGGCCGCGGGGGCGGGGTACGATTCTGCCGGCCCCGCGGGGCCTTGACCGAAAGGACCGCCCATGCTCCTGAGCAACCTCGAATACATCCCCGGGTACCGCATCGCGCAGCACCTGGGGCTTGTGTCCGGCAACACGATCCGCGCCAAGCACGTGGGCCGCGACATCATGGCCGGGCTGAAGACCATCGTCGGCGGGGAGATCAAGGGCTACACCGAGCTGCTCAGCGAGGCCCGCACCCAGGCGATCGAGCGCATGATGGCGGCGGCCCAGCAGCTCGGCGCGAACGCCATCGTCAACATTCGCCTGAGCACCTCGGCCGTCATGGCGGGCGCGGCGGAGCTGTTCGCCTACGGCACCGCCGTCGTCGTCGAGCCGGACCCAGCCGCGCCGCCCCCGCCGCCCGGGGCGCAGGAGTAGACCGATGGCCACGGCCGACCCGCAGGAGACGGTCAGCGTTTTGGTGGACATCGTTCTGCCGATCGTCCTGCCGCTGGTGCTGGTGGTGCTGGGGTTCGCGGCGGGGCGCCTGGCGGAGCGCCGGCACCTGCGGTCGCTGGCAGAGCGAGAGGCGGCCCCCGGCCCGGCGGCGACGAACCTGCGGCGGCTGCCGGACGGCGCCCGCGTGGTCGCCAGCGCCCTGTGCATCGGCAACGTGGTGATCGCCTCCGACTATTTCAAGACGTTCGGGGCCTCGCTGAAGACCCTCGTGGGCGGGCGCCTCCGCACGCTCGAGACGCTGCTCGACCGCGGGCGGCGAGAGGCCGCCCTGCGCCTCCGCGAGGACGCCGCCCGGCTCGGCGCCGACCTCGTCATGAACGTCCGGTTCGAGACCTCCATCATCCGCAGCAACGCCGCCGAGGTGACCGCCTACGGCACGGCGGTCAAGCTCGCCGGGGGGTGCGATGGCTGACGGCGGGTTCGATCCGCACTTCTACGATCCGCGCGCCCCCCGGCCCGGCGCCGCCGCCCGAGGAGCGCCGCCGGCGCCGGTCGTCTGGCTCGTGGCGCTGCTCGGCAGCGTCGGCGGAACCGTCGCCGCCTTCATCGAGAACGCCTCCCGCGGCATGAACCCCGCCGTCGGCATCCTGCTGCTCGTGCTCGTCGCCCCCGCCGTCGAGGAAATCTGCAAGCCCCTCGCCATCGTCTTCCTGCTCGAGAAACGCCCCCACTGGCTGCGGAGCGCCGGCGAGGTCGTCGTGCTGGCCGTCCTGTCGGCGGTGGTGTTCGCCACCCTCGAAAACCTCCTCTACATCTTCGTCCACCACCCCGAGGGCGGCCCCGGCTTCGTGCTGTTCCGCCTCACGGTCTGCACCGCCCTGCACGTCGCCGCCACCAGCGTCTTCGCCGTCGGGCTCGCCAAGGCCTGGCGGCGCCTCCGCGCCCGCGGCGGAGGGTTCGACATCGACGACTGCTTCGGCTACTACGTCACGGCCGTCATCATCCATGGGCTGTACAACGCCGTCGTCACCGTCCTGGCCCTCGCGGGCGTGCAGCCGTACTGACCCGCCTTGACCGCGCGGGGGCGGGGTCTATAATCCATCGGGGGCGGTGGAGAGGACCCATGCGCCTGCGGATCAACGGCGAATGGCGGGAGCACCCGGCCGGGCTGACCGTGGCGGGGCTGATCGAGCAGATGCACCTGGAGCCGCGGCGCCTCGCCGTGGAGCTCAACAAGCAGCTTGTCGCCCGCGCCGACCACGCCGCCACGCCCCTGTCCGACGGCGACGAGATGGAGATCGTCACGCTCGTGGGCGGGGGGTGACGAGGCCGCGGGCCGGTTGTCGGTCGATTCGCTGAACCTTCTACACATGCAGAACGGACGAGCAACAGATGACAACCCCTGAACCGCTTCGCATCGCCGACTTCGAGGTCCGCAGCCGGCTGTTCCTCGGCACGGGCAAGTACGCCACCTACGAGCTGATGCGCGACGCCCTGGCCGAGACCGGCTGCGAGGTCGTCACCGTCGCCGTCCGCCGCGAACGCATGCTCGACGCCGACGGGCGGAACATTCTCGAGTTCCTCGACCCGGACAGGTACACGCTGCTGCCGAACACGGCCGGGTGCTTCAACGCCGAGGACGCCGTCCGCACCGCGCGCCTCGGGCGCGAGCTGCTCGAGGGGCTCGGCAACCGCGGGGCCGGGTGGGTCAAGCTCGAGGTCCTCGGCGACAGGAAAACGCTCCTGCCCGACCCCGTCGGCACGCTGGAGGCCCTGAAGACGCTGAGGGCGGAGGGGTTCACCGTGCTGTGCTACACCTCCGACGATCCCGTCATGGCGCTTCGGCTGAAGGAGGCGGGGGCGGCGTCGGTGATGCCCGCGGGGGCGCCCATCGGCTCCGGGCAGGGCGTGCTGAACCCGTGGAACATCCGGATCATCCTCGAGCAGCTCAAGCAGGCCGACGCGGACTACCCCGTCATCGTCGACGCCGGCGTCGGCACGGCGAGCGACGTGGTGGTGGCGATGGAGCTTGGAGCCGACGGCGTGCTGCTGAACACCGGCGTCGCGGGGGCCGCCGACCCGGTGATGATGGCCCGCGCCATGCGGGGCGCCATCGAGGCGGGCCTGCTGGCGCGGCGCGCGGGGCGGATTCCGCGGAAGCTGTACGCCACGGCCTCCTCGCCCCTCGAGGGCGTCATCGGGGCCAAGGACTAGCGCTCGGATGCGATGCGCCGCATCCCGCGAGCGCCCCCTGAACGCATGAACCGCAAGACGCGAATCTGCCTGTGGGTGATCGCCCTGGGGCTGGCGAACTTCGTGGCCTTCGTGGTCGTCTACGTCATCATCTACGGCGAGGCGGTCCACGGGTGCATCGAGGTCGTCGACGGCACCCGCCATTACCACCTCCAGTCGGGGCGCGAGGTGTCGCGGGGCGTGTTCATCTACAGCGGCGTTCACTCGATCAGCATCTGGCCGACGGCGGCGGCGGTGATGCTGGCGATGCTCACGCTGGCGAAGGACCGCATTCTGGCGTCCATGCGTTCGAAGGTCCGGCGGGCGCGGGCCATCATCACCGTGTTCGCCTTGCTGACCGTCGCCCTCACGGCGATCCTGACGGTCGAGTTCGCGCGGCGTTTCGCCGGGCGGTTCGCCGGCGCCTCTGGCGGGGGCCACGGCTCGGCCGGCGCCCCGGGCCCCGCCGCCCCGGCCGGCACGCGCGAGGCGCCCCGCCCGTGAGCCTCACCGTCGAACAGATCCTCGCCCCCGGGGGGCTCATCGCCGGGCGCCTGGAGGCGTACGAGCAGCGCGACGAGCAGCTCGATATGGCCCGCGCCACGGCCGAGGCGTTCGCCGACGGCGAGCACCTCCTCGTCGAGGCCGGCACCGGCGTCGGCAAGAGCTTCGCCTATCTCGTCCCCGCCATCCTGCGCGTCGCCGAGCACGGGCAGCGCGTGGTCGTGTCCACCTACACCATCGCCCTTCAGGAGCAGCTCATCGGCAAGGACCTGCCGTTCCTGCACGAGGTGCTGCCGGTGGAGTTTTCGGCGGTGCTGGCGAAGGGGCGGAACAACTACCTCTGCTTCCGCCGCCTCGACCTGGCGCTGCGGAACCGCCGCAAGCTCTTCGCCGGGCGCCAGTCGGAGCAGCTCGAGCGGCTCGCCCGCTGGGCCATGGACACCGAAACGGGCACCCGCCAGGACATCGGCTTCCGCCTCGATCCGGGCGTGTGGGAGAAGGTTCGCGCCGAGCACGGGCTCTGCCGCGGGGGCAAGTGCGACCACTACGGTCGCTGCCACTTCATGGTCGCGCGCCGGCGGATTCAGTCGGCGAGCATCGTCGTGGCGAACCACGCGCTGTTCTTCGCGGACCTGGCGTTACAGGCGGCCGAGGCCGAGCTGCTCGGAGGGTATGACCTCGTCGTCCTCGACGAGGCCCACACGGTGGAGGGCGTCGCGGGGGACCACTTCGGGCGGTCCGTCACGTCGGCGGCGGTGCAGTACCTGCTGCGCGAGCTGTACAACGACCGCACCGACCGGGGCCTGCTGGCGTTGATGGACGCCCGGGGCGCCATTGCGGCCGTCAACCGCGCCGCCAACGCCGCCGAGGAGTTCTTCGCCGCGCTGGCGGCGTGCGGCGGGTCGGCGGCGGCGCCGAGCGGTCGCATTCGCCGGCCCGACGTGGTGGCCAACGGCCTGACGCCGGCGCTGAAGGAGCTGACCGAGACGCTCGCCGACCTGCGCCGCGCCAGCCCCGGGCCGCAGGCGTTCGAGCTGGCCGCCTACGAGCGGCGCTGCCACGAGACGGCCGACCGGGCGGCCGCGCTGATCTCGCAGGGCGACGAGGGGCAAGCGTACTGGGTGTCGTCGCGCCCGGGGGGGCGGCGGGCGCTGGTGACGCTGGCGTCGGCCCCGATCGAGCTGGGGCCCGTCCTGCGCACCCACCTGTTCGAGCGGATGAACTCGGTGGTGCTCACGAGCGCGACGCTCGCGACGGCGCGGGGCGGGGGGCACGGCTTCGACTACATCCGCCGCCGGCTCGGCCTGGAAGGCGGGCGCGAGCTGCTGCTGGCCAGCCCCTTCGACTTCCGCCGCCAGGCGAAGCTGTACATCGAGACGCGGCTCGGCGACCCGAACGACCTCGCCCGCTTCGTGCCCGCCGCCTGCGGCGCCATCGAGCACTACGTGGACAAGTCGCAGGGGCGCTGCTTCGTGCTGTTCACCAGCCACGCCATGCTCCGCGCCGTCGCCGAGGCGCTCGCGGGGTTCTGCGAGGCCCACGACTACCCACTGCTCGCCCAGGGCGGCCGGCTGGAGCGGACGGCGATGCTCAATCGCTTCCGCCGGCGGCGCCGCAGCGTGCTGCTGGGGACGATGAGCTTCTGGCAGGGGGTGGACGTGGCCGGGGAGGCGCTGTCGAACGTGATCATCACGAAGCTGCCGTTCGCGGTGCCGGACGAGCCGCTGACCGAGGCGCGGATCGACGCCGTGCGGGCGGCGGGGGGCAACCCCTTCAGCGACTACCAGCTCCCCGAGGCGGTGGTGCGGTTCAAGCAGGGCTTCGGCCGGCTCATCCGATCGAGGAAGGACACGGGCTTCGTGGTCGTGCTCGACCACCGCATCGTCACCCGAAGCTACGGGCGGGCGTTCGTCCGCGCCCTGCCGGCCATCGACATCGTCCGCGACGAGCTGTCCGCCGCCGAGGGCGACGAGGCGGACGAATTGCCCGAGGCGCGGGAGTTCTCGTAGGGCGGGTGCCCCATCAGGCGCCGGCGCAAAGCGAAAGCCGAGGGATCGCCATCCCTCGGCTTTCGCTCGGCCGTTTCGTGGCGCGATTCCGCGGGCAGGCATGCCCGCCCTACGGTTCAGGCTCTTCGGCGTCGGGCGTAGCCGGCCAGGGCGCCCGCGCCCCCGAAGACGGCCAGCAGCGTGACCGGCTCGGGGATGATCGCCGGGGCGACGAGGACCACGTTGCGGTCCTCCTGGTCCACGGTGTACCCGGCCAGGTCGCCGCTGACGACCCACGAGGACAGGTCGCCGGTGAGCGAGCCGACGTTGGCGAACAGCACCAGCGAGGGGGGCGTGCCCGTCCCGCTGGTCATGACGGTGACGCCGGCGCCCGCCGTCAGGGCCGAACCGTCCAGGTCCACCAGGTCGGTCTCAACCGCGTCGAACTCCCAGTCGAAGAACGACCCGGCCTGCATGTCGCAGCCGTCCTCGACCGTCAGCGTGCCGATGCTGGCGCCCCCGCCGAGCGTGGCGCCGCTGGCGATGGTGACGGGGCCTTGGACCAGGCCTGCGCCTTGGAGCGTGCCGCCGGTGATGTTGACCGCCGTCGCCGAAAGCCTGGCCTTGGTTTCCCCGTCAACGCCGACGGTCGTCGTGCCGGCGGTCTGGTTGTAGTTGCCGTCGCTGACGGTCAGCTCGCCGACCGTCTTGCCGGCGGGGGCCGTGTCCTCGCCCTTCAGCGTGACGGTGCCCTGGTTCTCGAAGCTGCTGCCGGCGCCCTGCACGCGAACGGCTCCGTACGATTGGGTGCTGCCGTTGTTGCTCCAGTGCCCAAGGGCCGTGATGATGCCCTGGTTCACGTAGGTCGTGCCGTCGGCGGTCAGCTTGAGCTGGCAGTGCGACCCCTTATACTCGTCTACGGAATCCAAGGTGATCGTCCCGGTGTTGGTGAAATCCGTCCCGGCGAACGTGAGCGAGTGGTCCCTGTTGTTCGTGTTGCCCTGACAGTGCATCTGGATCGTCCCGGCGTTGCTCAGCGTCGTGTTCACCGTGAGGTGGCGCTCGCTCGGCCCGCCGCCGTGCCACTTCAGCGTGTCGCCGCTGCGGACCCACAGGCTGCCGATCGTCCAGTTGGCGCCGAAGTTGTTCTGGCTCCGCGGGTAGGTGATGGTGTTGTCGGTCGTGGTGTTCGTGTCGGCCGTCTCGGCGGCCGTGTCCGGAACGTCGTCGTTGTCCCAATTGACGGCATCGTTCCAGTTGCCGTTGCCGCCGTCCCACGTCGCCGCCGCCGCCGCGTGGGGCAGCGCCAGCAGCACCAGCGACAGCGCCGTTCCGATCGCCATGGCTCGCTTCATCGTCGTTCTCCTTCCGAAGTGCTCTCGATTCTCTCCGCTGCCGAGTGCCAGACCCCGCTCAGGCAGAGCGCCACGCGCAGCGAACCCCGCTTCCGGGAACGCCAGCAGCGAACGCCTGCCTTTGAGCGGCTGCAAATGGCCTCTCTTGCCTGTCACTCACTCCCAACGACTTGACGGGGCCCGCGGCCCCGCTCTTCCAACTGACACTATACCGCGCCGCCGGAGGATGTCAAGGAGTCGCCCGAGATATATCCCCCTCGGTGCAGTTGATTCCGGGCAAACCGGTTGCGCGGCCGGGCCGGGAGGTCACAGGGCGAAGAAGAGCACGAAGGCGGCGATGCCCGCCAGCGCCAGCAGCACCCACCACCACGGCCGGGACGCCCACGCCGCGCGGGACCCGCCCGAGGCCGTCAGGTATTCCCCGCACGCGGGGCAGCGCTCGGCGTCGGCGTAGATGTCCGCGCCGCAGCCCGGGCAGGGGCGGGTGTCGGCGGCGTCATCGTCGAGCAGGTCGGCGTCGGCGTCGTCGGGGCCTTCGGGATCGCTGTGGGGGTCGCGCGGCATGGGGGCTTTCCGTCAGGAGCACAGGCCGACCACGAGCGCCTGAAGCGCCGCCGTGGGCTCCAGGCCGGACTTCATCCCCAGGTCCGCCCGCAGCAGTCGGCGGAAGTCCCCCTGGAGCTTCGTGCCCCCGCGCCGGCGGACCATGCCGAGGAAGGCGCTCCGCTGGGCGTAAGGCATGCGGACGGACGGCTCCCTGCCGGCGGCCAGGTCGCGCTGCGCCTGGAGCGCCCGCCGCAGGTGCCACGCCAGCATGCCGAGCGTCTTGAACTCGTCGCCGCGGACGGCGAGCATCGCGTCGAGGGCGCGCAGGGCGGCGGCGGGGTCGCCGGCGGAGATGGCGTTGGTGAGCGCGAAGGCGTCGGCCCCCGCCGTCGCCGTCACGAGGGCCGAGACATCCGCCAGCGTGATGGTCTCGCGCTCGCCGACGTAGATGGTGAGCTTCTCCAGCTCGGCGTTGAGGGCGGCGAGATCGCGCCCGACCCACTCGGCGAGCAGCTCGGCAGCGTCGGGGGCGATGCGTTTGCCGCGTTTGCCGGCCGCCTTCCGCAGCCAGGCGGACAGGTTGCCGCCCTTCGGCACGGAGCAGTCGATCAGCTCGCCGATCAGCTTGACGCGCCGGGCGATGCGCCAGTTGGCGGCCCAGGTGGACACGATGAGCACGAGCGCCGCCGAGGGGGCGGGGGCGTCGAGGTAGCGCTCGAGCTTGTCGCGATGGGCGGCCACGAAGGCGTCGGCGTCGCGGATGACGACCGCGCGCCGGGCCGCCAGGAAGGGCAGCGTGCGCAGCTCGTCCAGCACGTCGGCGAGCTCGGCGTCCGGGGCGAACGTCGTCACCGCCACCTGCGGGTCCGCATCGCCAATGACGCGCGCGACGACCTCCTCCCGGTGAACGTCACGGAGGAAGCCGTCGTCGCCGTGAAGGACGTAAATCGGTCTGATGGCCGCGGGGCCCATGCTCTGTCGCGGCGAAGGGAGGTCGTGGCGGCCGCTGAAGGCGGACCGGCGCGACGGCGATCAGGCAACGCCAACTTGCCGGAGCGAGCCCGCGGCTCAGACCTGCTTGTTCCTCATATGGCGCCAGTAGAAGATCAGCGCCACCAGCAGAATGACCAGCGGAAGCTGCCAGACGCTGAAGATCCACAGGAACTTCGCATTCCACCACTGTGCCAACATAAGGATGTCTCCTTCGTGCGCCACTACCGCGTGCAGCGTGATGTCCGATGTCTTACTTGCATGGTACTGTTGAGCATCATCGAGTTGCGAACATAAACTGGCGG
>CAZMDT010000045.1:0-8132 GCA_964564965.1 uncultured Planctomycetaceae bacterium
CACGGCCGCGGCCGGCAGTTCATGAAGAACGGCAGCTCCGCCAGCTCCGCGCGCGGCTGCTCGCAATTTAGCGACGGCGGGAGAACCTTGCCGCGCAGCGCCAGAGCGACCTTGATGAGCGAGGCCATCCCCGCCGCGGGCATGGCGTGGCCGATCATCGACTTGACCGATCCCATGGCCCGCGAGGTCATCGGCCCGCGGCGCCGCCCGAAGAACTCGCGGATCGTCTCGATCTCAACGGCGTCGCCCGCGACGGTGGCCGTGCCGTGCGCCTCCAGATAGTCGATGGTATCGGGGCTGAGGGCGGCATCGTCGTAGGCGTTGGCCAGGGCCTGCCGCTGGCCCCCGGAGGCCGGCGCGAGCACGGCGGCCTCGCGCCCGTCGCCTGCCGTTCCGACGCCCTTGATTACGGCGTAGATCCGGTCGCCCGACGCGGCGGCATCGGCCAGCCGCTTCACGATGACCGCAGCGGCCCCCTCGCCCACCAGCAGGCCGTCCGCCCGCCGGTCGAACGGCCGGATGGCCCCCGACCGCGACAGCGCGCCCAACTGCTCGAAGATGTACCACACGAGCGAGGACTGGTTGATGAACATGCCGCCCACGGCCGCCGCGTCGCTCCGCCCGAGGCGAAGCCGCAGGCACGCCTGCTCCAGTGCCAGGATCGACGAAGCGCACGCGCCGGCGCAGACGTAGGCCGTGCCCCGCAGGTTCAGTCGGCCGGCGGGACGGCTGGCGACCAGGTTGGGGATGGCGGTGGCCAGGCTGCTGCGGTCGTGCGGCGGCAGGGCGGCGCGGAGGTCGTCCTCCAGCCCGCCCCCGGGCGCGCCCCCGCGCCCCTCGATGAACCGCGCGACCCGGTGGACCACGTCCGACCGCAGGTACAGCTCCTGGGCCTTGTTGGGCATGTACGCCCCCCAGCCCACGATGACGTCGCAGCGCTCGCGCACGGTGTCGCCCGCGCCGATGCCGGCGTCGCGCAGGGCCGCGTCGATGACGTGCAGCATCAGGAACTGGTCCGGCGAGCCGTGGGCGACCTCCGCGGGCATGATCCCGTATCGCTGCGGATCGAACCGGAAGCTCGCCGGGATGAACCCGCCGCGCGTGCAGCGGACGTGGGCCTCGTGCGACGGCGGCAGCCGGCTGTTCAGCCCCCCGCCGCATCGCCCCGGAGGGATCGTCGAGATCGCGTCCACCCCGTTGACCAGGTTCGCCCAGTACTGGCGCAGGTCGACCGCCCCCGGGAACACGCAGGCCATGCCCACGATGGCGATGTCGGCGTCCCTCACGGCCGGTGCCCCCTGCCCGCCTCGAGCCAGCGGTCGATCCGCCCGGCGACGACGATCTCCGGCGGCAGCGCCGCGAGATTCGCGAGCACCGCCCGCAGCACGCGGGCGCCCGCCTCGGGCGCGATCAGCGTGAGGCCTGCCTCGCGGAACCGGCGCTTCAGCTCATCGGACACCATGCCGCCGTCCCACGGCCCCCACGCGATCGACCGCACGTGCGCCGGCCAGAGCCCGTCGAGCCGGGCCGCCAGACGATCCAGGTAGCCGTTGGCGCCGCAGTAGTCGATCTGCCCGGCGTTGCCGAATCGTGCGGCGAGCGAGGAGTAGAGCAGCAGGAACCTGAGTCCGGCCGGCCGGAGGCGCCGCGCGAGCACCGTGGCCGGGATGATCTTCGTGGCGGCCACGCGGTGGAACGAGGCGGGGGCCTTTCGGGAGACAAGAGCGTCTTCGATGATCCCCGCGCCGTGGATGACGCCGTCGATCCTGCCGCGGGTCCGGTAGAGTTCCTCGATCAGCGCGCCGAAGGCGTCGGCGTCGGTCACGTCGAGCGAGCGGTACTCCACCTGCGCGCCGGCCTGCCGCATGGCGGCGACGTTGCGGCGGATGAGCCGGCGCCTCAGAACGGCCCGCACCTCGCGTTCGATGTCCGCCGGCATGACCGAGGCCCCGCTCGAACGCGCCTTCGCCAGCAGCGCACCGCGCAGCGCGGCGATGTCTGCGATGCCCCGGACGTCGGGCGGCTCCTCGCCGGGCCACGGGGTCCTCCCGACGAGAACCAAGTGAGGCCGGGCCGCCTGGGCCAGCATCATGGCGGCCGCCGCGGTGATGCCGTACGCCCCGCCGGTGGCCAGGATGACAGAGTCGCGGTCAACCGGCATGTCCGCCGGATCGAGGGGGACATCGAGCGCCTCCAGGTCCGGCACGGCCTCACCGTCGGGGCGGAGCGCGACGTCGCCGGACAGGTCGCTCCGCAGCAGCGCCTCGGCCAGGCGCCGCCCGGCCAGGTCCGCACCCATCTCGCCGTCGATGTCGACGTTGAGTACACGGACGTGCGGCCATTCGGCGGCGACGGCCCGGAACATGCCCGGCGTGATGGCGCCGGCGGGCAGCAGGCCGTCCTCCGCGCCGCTGCCGTCGAGGGCGAGGCGGGTGACGTTGACCAGCCGTTTGCCCGGCGCCGACGAACCCACCGGCCCCGCCGGGGCGAGCGCCGTCTCGCAGGCCTGGAGGACGCGAAGCAGCGTGCCCCCGAGCCGCAGCGGCTCGTCCATCCCCGCGTCCGCGCGGCCGGGCGCCCCGTTGCCGCAGCCCAGCAGGCTCAACACCCCGCCAAGAGGCACGCCCGCAAGCTCGCGGAACACCTCGATGCCCCGTTGCGGGCCGCCGGGCGAGGACAGGTCGCACTCGAAGCGTCCGGCCCCAAGCGACCGCGTGGTGGCGCCGGGGATGCACTGGACGGCCGGGAGCCCGCGGTCCGCCATCTGCTGAAGCAGCGAGCGCGCCAGCGGCGTGTCCCCGGCGAGCACCAGGAACGCCCCGCCGTTGATGGCGCCGGCATGCTCGACCACGCCGGAGGCCACGCGCCGACTCGCCATGCGGTACACGCGGATCGGATCGGCGGCGGCTGGGGCGGGGGCGGGGGGCATGGCGGCCGGTGTTTCTTCCGGCGCCGCCGCGGCCCCGGCGTCCGTCGCCGACGCGGGCCGATAGGCCGCGATGACGTCGCGCAGCGTGTTCAGCCGCCCGAAGCGTGCCATCGCCTCCTCCACGCCCTCGCCCCCGCGCCGGAAGCCGTCGTGGTATTTCTTGAGGCGGCTGAAAATCTCGAGGATCTTGATCGAGTCCACGCCCAGCCCCGACTCAAGCGGCACGTCCAGACCCAGCGCGTCCTGCGGGTAGCCCGTGCACTCGCTGACCGTCCGCAGGAGGTCGTCACGGAACGATTCGGCCGTCGGCGCCGTGGGGGCGGGGCCCGGTTCGGCCGGGGCCTGCGGCCCGGGCTCAGCCGGCGTCTCCGGCATGGCGACGCCGGGCCACAGGGGTGAGGCCGGCGGCGCGATGGCCGGCGGGTCGCCCTGGACAGGGGTCAGCTCGGGCAGCCGTGGCACCGGGGGGGCCTCATCCGTCGGGGGCAGCTCGTTCGCCGCGGGGGGCTCGACGGCGCCCTGCCCGACCAGCAGCGACATCAACCGGTCATCGAGGGCGAGCGAGCGGTCGAACAGCTCGCGCTTCTCCCGCCGGATGGCTCGCCATTCGTCCAGGCTGAGCCGGGCCGCCTGCGGCGCGGCGGTGTCCGGCTCCGCCGCCTTCCGAAGGCCAGCCGAACCCGCAATCGGCCCGGGGCGTCGGTTCGGCTCAACGGCTGCCTGCACCGGCCGGTTGCCCGTGGAGTCGATGAACCAGTCGGTCGGGCGACCTTCGGCCCGGAGCGCTTCGTCGATCACCTGCTGGGGGCCCTTGTCCAGCGACGCGCGGCCCTCGTACCACCGATCGATCCTCACGGGCAGGCCGGCGACGGCCGCCTCCGCCAGCAGGCGAGCGACGCCCATCCACGCCGGGCCCTCCTCGCCCTCGAGCGCGACGGCGCGGAACTCCCGCCCGTGGAGTGCCCGGCGCACGAGGTCCGTCAGTGCCCGCCCGGGGCCGCACTCGACGAACAGGCGCGCCCCGGCGTCGTGCAGAGCCGCCACCTGCAGATCGAACTTCAGGGGCGAGGCCAACTGCGCCGCGAGTTGAGCCGCGATCGCGTGCGTGTCGGATGGATACGGTTCGCCCGTGCTGCCCGAATAGACCGGCAGCCGCGGCGCCTTGATGGGGAGCTTTCGCAGGGCGGCCTCGAGTTGCCGGGCGGCCCCGGCCATCAGCGGCGTGTGCAGGGCCGTCGCGACCGGCAGCCGCCGGGCCTCGAACCCCTGGTTGCAGAGCACCTCGACGGCGCGGGCGACCGGCTCCTCGTCGCCGGCGATGACGGTGTGGTTGGGGGCGTCCTGCGAGGCCACCCAGGCGCCCGGCCCGACGGAGGCCAGCGCCGCGGCCACGGTCTCGCCGTCGGCCCGCGTCGCGGCCATGGCGCCGGGACGGCTCGCACCGGCCTCCATCGCCAGGCGGCCACGCAGCCACAGGAGCCGCAGCAGCTCTCCACGAGAGAAGCACCCCGCCGCGCACAGGGCGACCAACTCGCCGGTGCCGTGCCCCGCCAGCCCGCCGCGGGCGGGCCGCACGCCGAAGCGCGCCAGCAGGTCCAGCGCGAACAGGTCCATCAGCCCCACGGCCGGCTGCGCGAGCCGGGGCTCGTTCAGCTCCGCCTGCCGCGACCGCCTTTGCTCCTCCGTGAAGGCCGGAGGGGGGAAGACGAACCGCGATCCGCCACCGGGCGGACCGCAGGCGGGCTCGGCCAGGTCCGCCAGGGCCGCGTCTGCTTCCTCGAACAGCCCCAGCGACCAGGGGCTGGCGACGACGAGGTCGCGGAGCATGCCCACGCGCTGCGCGGCCAGGCCGGGCAGCAGGAAGCACACCTGCGACCCGCCGCGCCGGGCCAGCGGCTCGCCCTCGCGATGGAACGCGCCCGCGGGAAGCCCCTGCCCCACGGTGCGATCCGGTCCGCCTGCGACGGACGCCAGCTCCCGCAGCGTGCGCGCCAGCTCCGGCGCCGAGCCGGCGATGACGGCCAGCCGGCACCCCCGACCGGTCAGCGGAACGCGGGAAGCCTCCTCTGCCGCCACCGCCGCCGCCAGGCGAGACAGCCCCACGTCCGGGCATTCGCGCAGCCGCGAGGCCACCTCCTCTATGGCGGCGGCCAGCTCCCGCTGCGTCGGCCGCGCCCAGAACAGAATCTCCACCCCACGCGGCATCAGGTCGAGCTTCATCCCCGCGTGGTAGTCGCCCTCGTACTCCTCCAGCACGGCGTGGAAGTTCGTCCCCCCAAAGCCGAAGGCGCTGAGGCCGCATCGCCTGGGGTGGTCAGCGGCCGACCGAATCCACGGCCTCGGCTCGGTATTGACGTACAGCGCCCCGGCGGCCAGGTCGGCGGGGGTCGTGACGCCGGCGGTGGGCGGCAGGACCCGGTGCTTCAGCGCGAGGGCGGCCTTGATGAGCCCGGCGGTGCCCGCGGCGGCCTTGGTGTGCCCGATCTGAGACTTCACCGACCCGATCGCGCAGCGCCGCGGAGCGGACGGCCCGGCACCCAGTACCTCGGTCAGGGCGCGCAGCTCCGAGGCGTCGCCGACGGCGGTCCCGGTGGCGTGCGCCTCGACAAGCTCGACGGTCGACGGATCGATGCCGGCGTCGGCATAGGCGCGGCGGAGCGCGGCCACCTGGCCGTCCACGTCCGGAGCCGTCAGGCCCCGACGTCGGCCGTCGCTCGAAGCGCCGATCCCGCGCAGCACCGCCACGATGCGGTCACCGTCGCGCTCGGCGTCCCGCAGGCGCTTGAGCACGACGGCGCCGGCGCCCTCGCCGAGCATCGTCCCGTCGGCGGACGCGTCGAACGGGTGCGGGCGGTCGCCCGGCGTCAGCGCCTGCGTCCGGGCGAAGCAGGTGTAGACGAACGGGTCGTTGCTGGCGTCGACGGCGCCGACGATCGCCATGTCGCACCGCCCCGATCGCAGCTCATGGACCGCCGCGTACAGCGCGCTCAGCGACGAAGCGCAGGCCGCGTCGCACACGAAGTTCGCCCCGCCCAGGTCGAGGCGGTTGGCCACGCGCCCGGAAATGACGTTGTTAAGCAGGCCGGGAAAGCTGTCCTCCGTCCACGTCGGCAGCGTCCCCCCGGCGGCCTCGAACACCTGCTGCCGCACGACCTCGGGCACGCCGGCCTTCCCCAGCCAGTGAGGCAGCATGCTGCGAAAGCTGTACGCCAGCCCCATCTGCGAGCCGGACGCGGACGCGAACAGCACCGCGGTGCGGTCGCGCGGGAACGCCCGCGCGGCGTAGCCGGCATCCGCAATCGCACGTGCCGCCACCTCCACGGCAAGCAACTGGACCGGCTCGATGCTCGGGAGGCTGGCGGGCGGGATTCCGTAGGCCAGTGGATCGAAGCGGACCGGGGCCAGGAAGGCGCCGTGGCGGCAGTAGATCGCGTCGGGCGACCGGCGGTCGCCGTCGTAGTAGGCGCCGGCGTCGAACCGCTCCGGCGGGACCGGCCGAAAGGCGGTCCGCCCAGAGAGGATGTTCGACCAGTAGGTGGCGACATCCGCAGCGTCGGGGAAGATGCAGGCCGCTCCGACGATTGCAAGCGGCTCCCCGGTGCGCGTGGGAGCCGCCGCGCGGGCGCGTTCCCCGCCGCGGCGGGTTGCGGACTCCTGCCCCGCCAGCAGCGCGGCTCCGCCAGAGCAGACGGCTTCGTGAAGCTCGCGGATGGACAGGATGCGGTCGCGCAGCGTCGCGACCTGCCCCATCATGAACAGGCCTTCGTCGCGCTGCGCGGGGGCCCCGCCGCCTGCCGGCCCGGCACGTCCGTCCGTCGGCGGCTCGGCGCCCTTGGCCGCCAGCTTCAGCCGGGCCATGTTCAGCCGGTCCAGCGCGCCCCGGAGATCGCGCCCAGCCAGACCGATGTCTCTGAGCGATGCCTTCGTCTCGCCGAAGCTCGCCGCGTACGCCGTGTGGGCACAGCGGACATGGTGCCCGCCCCCGGTGCCCAGGATGACCGTGCGCCGGCAGCGAATGGCCTGCCGCTGGTACTCCTCGGAGATGGCCCCCGTCTCGACGGCCTCGCGGGTGAACAGGTAGGCGCTGCCCATCAGCAGCCCGACGCGCACGCCGCTGCGGTGGAGCGGGGCGGCGACGGTGGCGGCCATGGCGGCCGACAGCGCGTCGTGGATGCCCCCCGCCAGGAGCACGTGCGCGTCCTCGTGCCCGGCGTGCGCGTCGGCAAAGGCATCGACGGCGTCCTGCCAAAGGCTGAAGCTGGTGCAGGGCCCGACGTGCCCGCCGCACTCGTGGCCCTCAAGGATGAGCCTGCGGGCGCCGCCGGCCAGGAAGGCCCGCAGCAGCCCCGGCGAGGGGGCGTGCAGATAGGTGGCGATCCCGGCGGATTCCAGCTCGGCGGCCTGCGCCGGGTCTGCTCCGGCGAGGACGGCGAAGCCGGGGGGCGTGTGGCGCAGGGCGGCAAGCTGCTCGCGGAAGACCTCTCCGCCGGCGAAGCCCAAAAGCCCCACGCCCCACGGGCGGCCGCCCAGCCGGTCGCGCGTGCGCCGCAGCAGCTCGCCGGTCTCTCGGCGACCCATCAGCCCCAGCGCCGCCATCGCCAGCGCCCCCTGCCCGGCGACGGCCTCGCAGAACGCCGGCGTGTCGCTGATGCCCGTCATCGGGCCCTGGACGACCGGCAGCGGAGTGCCGTGCGAGGCCGCCAGCGGGCTGCCCCCCGCCAGCAGCTCCGTCGCCGCGCGCCACCGGTCCTCGGCGTCCATCGCCTGCTGAAACGCGCGGACCACGCCGGCCACGTTGCCGTGACGATCCCTCAGCCGGGCCGCGAAGGCCGTGTCCGCCCCCATGGCTAGCCCGCCGCCGGGCGCCGCCGAAGCGGCCTGTCGGCGGAAGCCGACGGCCCCGTGGTCCTCGAACGCCGCGGCCGCCCCGTTCGGGCGGGCCAGCAACGCTCGCGTCTGCGCGTCCAGGCCCGCCTCCTGGAGGAGCCAGAGCTGCTCGGCGAGCACGACGCCGGCGGCCCCGGCCAGCCGGGCGGCGGGGGCGGTGTCCGGCCCGATGCCGCCCTGCGCCCAGTACGGCACGGAGAGGCGGCCGCTGGCTCGCTGAAGCAGGATGAAGGTTGAGTCGCTGCCGGCGCGTCCGGCGGCCTCGCGGCCCTTGAGAACGAGGCCGTCGAAGCCGCACCGCTCGGCGGCCAGGGCT